>NZ_JAMYTP010000027.1:0-69935 GCF_040322515.1 Mesorhizobium sp. M0136 | reverse complement strand
GCTCAACTGCCTCTCCAAAGAATCCTTTCTCAGCCTAAACTCAACCCCAAAATCGCCATATGCGATTCCCCTGCCCTCGAGGGGGGGAGATTACGCAGCTCATCCCGCAAGCCGGCTAACCATCTCGTGCTGCGCATAGGCGCGGCCGAAGCGGTTGGCCAGAAAAGCGTCGAGCGCAATGTCTTCCTGCTTGATGAAACCTCTTGCCGGCAAGGTGCCGTCGGCGAGCATGTCGAGCACGGCGCAGATCGCCGATGCGGTGGTGATCTGGATGGCGCTGCGCACCTTTTCGCCGTCGCGCCTGGCGTAGATCTTGTTGGCATAGGTCTCCTGCAGCAGACGGCCGTTCTTGCGGCCGCTGACGGTGACGAAGACGATAACCACGTCCTGCAGCGTTGCCGGCAGGGCGCTTTCGAAAATGTCCTTCAGCACGTCGCGGCGGTGGCGCAGGCCGAGGTCGTTGAGCAGCGCCTTCATGATCGCGGCATGGCCGGGATAGCGGATGGTGCGGTAATTCAGCGTGCGCACACTGCCCTTCAGCGTTTCGGCCAGCGTGCCCAGCCCGCCCGAGGTGTTGAACGCCTCATAGGTGACGCCGTCGAGCGAGAACTCCTCGCGCTCCTCGAGCGGCGGCACCTCGATCAGCTCGCCTTCGACGATCGCCTCGCAAGGCTCGCAATATTCGTTGATGACGCCGTCGGTGCTCCAGGTCAGATTGTAGTTCAGCGCGTTCGACGGGTACTGCGGCAGCGCGCCAACCCGCATGCGCACGCTCTCCAGCGTGTCGAAGCGGCTGGCGAGGTCGTTGGCAACGATCGAGATGAAGCCCGGCGCCAGGCCGCATTGCGGAATGAAGGCGCTGCTGCCGGAGCGCGCCAGTTCCTTGACCCGCCTGGTGCTGACGACATCCTCGGTCAGATCGAGATAGTGCACGCCGGCACTGGCCGCCGCCTCCGCGATGCGCGTGGTCAGATGGAAGGGCGCGGCGCTGAGCACCGCGAATTTGCCGGCCAAGGCCGCTTCGAGGGTGCCGGCGGCTTCGATGTCGAGTTCCAGCGTCTCGACCGTTTCAGGCAGTTCGGCCGCGCCGAGCTGCGCCGCCGAGCGGTCGAGGAGCGTGACATGGTAGTTGCCCGTGGAAGCCAGCATCTCGGCAATGGTCGAGCCGATCTTGCCGGCGCCGACGACGATGATTTCCTTCATGACAGGTCCCTCGCACCAACATTGGATTGATGGCTAGAATCGCAGCTTGCCTGTCGAAAGGAAGCGTGAGATTGTACGAAACGCAGTCTCTCTTTGTGCAATATGCCGGCAGGGTTCGTCGAAATGCTCAGCGATGCCGACCAGGCCCTGCTTTCCCTGCTGCGCATCAATGCACGCGCCTCGACCGCCGAACTGGCGCGGCGGCTGGGTGTCTCACGAACGACGGTGCAGAGCCGGATCGAGCGGCTGGAGCAGCGCGGCATCATCACCGGCTACGGTGTCAGGCTTTCGCCCGACTACGAACAGGGGCTGGTCAGGGCGCATGTCCTGCTTACCGTCACCCCCAAGCTCGCCGACAAGGTGGTGCGCAGCCTGCAGGCGCTGGCACCGGTTCGAACGCTGCACTCGGTCAGCGGCAATTTCGACATGATCGTTGTCGTCGAAGCGCCGTCGATCAGGGATCTCGACACGCTCCTCGACCAGATCGGCGCCATGGACGGGGTCGAGCGGACGTCGTCGTCGATCATCCTGTCGACGCGGATCGACCGCTGAGCCGGCTGGCGTCGCGGGTCCAGATGCTGGCGCGAAGGATCACCAAGGGCGGTGATCGTTCTGGCGTTACCGCAGCAAAGCGATATAGGCTTTCAGAATGTGGATCGATGGCGTGCAGCCGCGCCCAATCTCTCGCAGCATCGCGCGTTCACCCAAAGGACCTAGACAGGAGGCCTCCTTGCCCAAGCAGTGTTTCGGAAAATCCCATGTGCCGTTGTCGCCGGCGGTCAGGGCCGGCGATTTCGTCTATGTCTCAGGCCAGGTGCCGGTCGGCAGCGACGGGCTGGTGGTCAAGGGCGGCATCGCCGAGCAGACCGAACAGGTGCTGTCGAACGTCAAGGCGGCACTGGCGCTGGCCGGCTGCACGCTCGACGACGTGGTCAAGACGACGGTCTGGCTCGAGGACGCGCGCGATTTCGGCATCTTCAATACCGTCTATGCCCGGCATTTCCCGAAAGATCCGCCGGCACGCACGACGGTGGAGTCACGGCTTATGATCGACATCAAGATCGAGGTCGAAGCCGTCGCCTACAGGCCGGCCTGACGGAAAAGCGGAGACAGGCGCAATGCAATTCGATCTCCTGATAAAAGGCGGCCGCCTCATCGATCCGGCGTCGGGCCTCGACGCACAACGCGATCTGGCGATTGGCGACGGCCGTATCGCCGCCATCGACGCCGAAATCCCCTTCGAACGTGCAGCCCGCGTCATCGACGCCACGGGCTCGATCGTCGCGCCCGGCCTGATCGACCTGCACAGCCATGTCTATTGGGGCGGCACGTCGCTCGGCGTCGATGCCGACCGGCTCGCCGCAAAGAGCGGCACCACCACCTTCGTCGATGCCGGAAGCGCCGGCGCCGGCAATTTCCTCGGCTTTCGCCGCCACGTCATCGAGCGCTCCAAGGTCCGTATCCTGGCATACGTCAACATTTCCTTTGCCGGCATTTTCGGCTTCTCGCAGACCGTCGCGGTCGGCGAATGCAGCGACCTCAGGCTCTGCGAACCGCGCGAAACGGCGGCGGCGGCGCGCGAGCACGCAGACGTGGTAGTCGGCGTCAAGGTCCGCTCCGGTCGCCATGCCGGCGGCAGCAGCGGCATCGCGCCGGTCGATCTCGGGCTGGAAGCCGCCGACAAGGCCGGCCTGCCGCTGATGGCGCATATAGACGAGCCGCCGCCGGGTCGCTCGGAAGTGCTGCCGCGGCTGCGCAAAGGCGATATCCTCACCCACTGCTTCCGGCCGTTTCCCAACGCACCGGTCTTCGCTTCGGGAGCGGTGCGGCCGGACATGCGGCTGGCGCGCGAGCGCGGCGTCATCTTCGATATCGGCCACGGCATGGGCTCGTTCGATTTCGAGGTGGCCAAGGCGATGCTGAGCGAGGGACTGGCGCCGGACGTGATCAGCAGCGACGTGCACCTCTACTGCGTCGACGGGCCGGCCTTCGACATTCTGGTGTGCATGTCGAAGCTGCTGGTTCTCGGCATGCCGCTGGTCGAGGTGCTGCGCGCCGCGACACAGCAGCCGGCCGAAGCGATCGCCAGGCCAGATTTGGGCAGGCTTGCGGTTGGTGCGGTCGGCGACATCGCGGTGCTGCGGCTGCGTCCGGGCCGCTTCACCTTTGTCGACTCGGTCGGCGCCTCGTTGGTCGCCGAGCAAAGGCTGGTCTCTGACGGCATTGTGGTCGGCGGCACGTGGTGGCCGAACGAGGCGCTGGACGATTTCGGCGAAACCGAGCGCTTCGAAGCGCATGCGCATGACACGCATGTCGAGGTTGCCGCCCGGCATTTCGGGCGTGGCTGATCTCCCCCCATGAGGGGGAGATGGCCGGCAGGCCAGAGGGGGTAGGTCCGACGGGGCTCGGCCTGCTGCTACGGTAGAGGAGGCTGGCGCTCGACGCGCGGCGACTCCCTCTGTCGCCTTTGGCGATATCTCCCGCTCAAGGGGGGAGATCACAGCTTCACCGCAGCGTCCCATAAACCGGCGTCGCAATGCCTTCCATCCTCGCCTTGATCTGCAGCGCCACGAACTTCGAATAAAAGCGCGACAGCGCCAGATTGCCGCCGTGGAACCACAGCGCTTCCTGCGCGGTCGGCTTCCACATGTTGCGCAATTCGCCTTGCCATGGACCTGGGTCGCCCTTCACGCCCGAGCCAATCCCCCAGCACGGCCCGACCTTGTCGGCGACTTCACGGGAGACGATCGCCGCCACCGTTTCGTTCATCGAGAGATAGCCGGTGCACGCGATGATTGCGTCGGCCGCCAGTTCCGTGCCGTCGTCGAAGAGGATGCCTGTCGGCGTCAGCGACTTGATCCCGACGCCGCTGCGGATGCCGATCTCGCCGTCGATGATCAGATCGCAGGCGCCGACGTCGATGTAGAAGCCCGAGCCGGTGCGATAGGCCTTCATCAGGAGCCCGGTCTCGTCTTCGCCGAAATCGATGGCGAAGCCGGCGCCGCGCAAGCGGTCGTAGAAGGCCGCGTCGCGCGCCTTGATGATGTCGTAGAGCGCGCGCTGGCCCTGTGGCAGCAGCGCGAACGGCGTCGAGGCGACGATCATGTCGGCCTTTTCAGTGGTGATGCCGCGAGCCAGCGCCTTTTCCGAAAAGATCTCGAAGCCGATCTCCATCAGCGTGTCCGACTTGACCACCGTCGTCGGCGAGCGCTGGACCATCGTCACCTCGGCGCCGCTCTCCCACAGATCGACGCTGACGTCGTGGCCGGAACTTGCGGCGCCGATAACGGCGACCTTTTTGCCGCGGAATTTCTCGCCGCTGGAATATTGGCTGGAGTGCAGGATCTCGCCCTGGAAGGCCTCGGCGCCCGGCAGGTCGATCTGCCTGGGCGGGCCATAAGCACCGGTTGCAAAGACGATGTGCTTCGGCCTTAGCGTGATGCGCCGGCCGGCGCGGTCGACCTCGACCATCCAGACCTTTTCGGTGTCTTCGTAGGACGCGCTGATGCATCTTGTGGAGGTCCAGTAGTTGAGCTCCATGACGCGCGTATACATTTCCAGCCAGTCGCCCATCTTGTCCTTGGGCGTGAACACCGGCCAGTTCTCGGGAAACGGGATGTAGGGCAGATGGTCGTACCAGACCGGGTCGTGCAGCACGAGCGAGCGATAGCGATTGCGCCAGGAATCGCCGGCCTGCGCATTCTTCTCGATGATGATGGCCGGCACGCCGAGTTGCCGGAGCCGTGCGCCCAGCATGATGCCGCCCTGGCCGCCGCCGATGACCAGGCAATAAGGCTGCTGGCCGGCGCCGAGTTCACGCGTCTCGCGCGCCCTCGCCTCCAGCCAGGTCTCGCGCTCCGGATCGGCCTTGTGGCGGACGCCCAGAGGCCGCGCCGGGCCCTTGCGCTCCTCAAACCCCTTGAGATCGCTCATCGCCGTAAACAGTGTCCGGCATTTGCCGTCCCTGAGGCGCATGATGCCTTGGCCCCACGCTGATGACGTCTCGAAAGAAAACCAGGCTTCGATAACGCCTTCGTCCGAAGTCGCTTCGCTGCTGAGCTGCCACCGAGCAGGCCTTGTCATTGCCAGCGTGGCTTCCAGCATGTCGCGGATCGCCGCGCGGCCTTCCATGGTCTTGATGTTCCAGGTGAAGGTCAGCAGGTCGCGCCAGTAACAGTCCTCGACGAACAGGTTGATTGCGGCCGCGACGTCGCCCGCCTCGAGCGCTCGCGCAAAGGAACCGAGCCAGGTGGCCGCCTGTTTCAACGGTGATATGTCGAGCATCTGTCTTCCCTATCTCAAGCGACTTCGGCGCTGCCCTTTAACCTTATCCTCTCTCCCGAAGAGCGGGGAGAGGGTAGGTGAGGGGCAGCGCAAACAGTCCGGAAATTAAGGGCGCAGCGCAAGACCCCGCTATCAGGCGCGCGCGCGGGCCTGATCCGAACCGCTATCCAGCCCTGCAAGATCGTCCGGCGAAAGTGAGATGTCGAGCGCCCGGAGGCTGTCTTCCAACTCGTCGAGCGTGCGCGGCCCGATCAGCGGGACGGACGGAAAGGGCTGCGCCAGGACATAGGCGAGCGCGACGTGGATCGGGCTTTTGCCCAGCCGTTTGGCGAGCTCGATGGCGCGGTCGCGGCGGCCGAAGTTCCTCTCCGAGTACCAGACCCGGACCAGTTCCTCATTGTCGCGCCGGTCGCGGCCGGCGCGGTCGGTGAAGAAGCCGCGGCCCTGGCTCGACCAGGCGAAGTTCGGCATTTGCCGGGCGGTAAGCCAGGCCTTCCACTCGTCGCTGGAGGACGTGACGCAGCCTGCCCAGATCGGCTCCAGCATCTCGGCCAGCGAGAAATTGTTGGAAAGCGCGCCGGGTTTCTGCTTGCCGGTGCGCTCGGCATAGGCAATCGCCTCGTCCATGCGTTCCATCGTCCAGTTCGAGCCACCGAAGGGACCGCGAATGCGGCCGGCCTTGACCTCGCGATCCATCGCATCGACGAACTCGTCGACCGGCACGTCCGGGTTGTCGCGATGCATGAAATAGACGTCGATATGGTCGGTCTGCAGCCGCTCAAGCGACTGGGTGAGCTGCTTGCCGATGACGTCGGGATAGCAGAGCGGCGAGTGCGCACCCTTGCCGATGACCACCGATTGCTCGCGCACGCCGCGGTTCTTCAGCCACTGGCCGAGCAGCGTCTCGGTATAGCCGGAACCGTAGACGAAGGCGGTGTCGAACAGATTGCCGCCCGCCTCAAAATAGGCGTCGAGCAGGATGGCGCCCGACGAAAACGTGCGGAAATCCTCGAAGCCGAGCGCCAGACACGAAGCCGGCCGCGGCAGGCCCGGAATGCCGCGCTTGGGGATGGCGGTCCCGCCGGAGCGCAGCTTCCGCCCGGAGATCGTGTGGACGCGCTTTGCCGGTTTCTCGATGTCGTATTCGAGCCCGATGGCGGCCCGCCATTTATCGAGCACGCGCAGATTGCCGAGACTGTCGGCCCAGCTCATGCCCGGCCAGGCGAACTCCTGCTTCCCGCCGAGAATGGCCTCGCCGGCAGCGTCGACCTCGAATGCGTAAAGCCAGCCGTCCTCCTTGACCTCGACCACCTCGGTGTCACCCGGACGGATGATGCGGATTTCGCCGGTGCCGCCTTGCTGGCCGCCGGCATACCAGAAATCCGCCACCTCGATGCGGCCCTTGCTGCCGAGAATACGCAATACGTTGTCCTGCGCGAGCGAAATGCTGCAGGAGACTTCCGCGACGATGCCGCCTGGAAAATGCAACAGCGCCGACGCCCATTCGTCGACGCCGGATTGGCCGAGATGCGCAGCGCCGACCACTTTGTCCGGCTCGGCGAAGGGCTTTCCCGCCGCGGCGCCGGCAATCAGCCGCGCCATCGAGACGGGATAGCCGCCGACATCGAGAATGCCGCCGCCGGCGAGATCCTTGGCGTAAAGCCGGTGCTCCGGCATGAAGCCCGGCATGGCGAAGCCGAAACTGGATTTGATCATCTTGATGTCGCCGATCGCGCCGGCCCTGACCAGCTCGACCAGCCTGGCCGTCTGCGGATGCAGCCGGTACATGAAGGCTTCGCCGAGAAAGGTGCCGGCCTTGCGCGCGGCATGGATCATGGCGTCGGCCTCGAAGGCGGTCAGGCCAAGCGGCTTTTCGCAAAGCACATGCTTTCCGGCCTCAGCCGCCTTGATCGCCCATTCGGCATGGCTCGGATGCGGCGTTGAAATATAGATCGCGTCGACATCCGGATCGCCAAGCAAAGTCTCGTAGCCATCGAGGATGCGGGCGCCGGGGAAAGCCTCAGTGAGCCCGGCCTTGCCGGGATTGCGCGCCCCTAAGGCGACTAAGGTGCCGGTGCGCGAATGGGCGACGCCGCCGGCAAAGGCCTTGGCGATGTTGCCGGGCCCGAGAATGCCCCAGCGAATTTTTTCTGGCTTGGACGTCATGTCAAATCTCCGTGGGGTGGCCGCGACCAGTCGCGATCGGACAAAAGAAACTAGATGGGTTAGCGAATGCGTGCGCCGGTGGCGTCGAAGAGAAGCGAGCGGTCGGCCTTGATCGACACCACCAGGTCGTCGCCGTTCGCGCGATGCCGCGAGGCCTCGCGCTCGATGATCAGTTCCTCGCGCCCGCCCCCGGTCCCGGAATTGGCATAGACATAACTCACCGATCCCAAGTGCTCGGCGACGTCGGCCTTGAGGGTAAGGTCGCAATCGCCCTGGCCGGCGTCGAAGAAATGCTCCGGCCGCACGCCAAGCACGACATCGCCGCCTGTCGCAGGCAGAGCATCCGAAAGCGGCTTGCGCAGTCGCGCGCCGCGATGATTGACCAGTTCGACGACCGCAGCGCCGTTGTCGGCCCCGACCATTTTCGCCGCCAGAAAGTTCATTTTCGGGGAGCCGACGAAGCCGGCAACGAAGCGGTTGGCGGGGTCGTCGTAGAGATCGAGCGGCGCGCCGATCTGCTCGATATTGCCGGCGTTGAGGACGACGATCCTGTCGGCCAGTGTCATCGCCTCGGTCTGGTCGTGCGTCACATAGACCATGGTAACGCCAAGCTCCTTGTGAAGGCGCGATATCTCGACGCGCATCTGGACCCTGAGCTCGGCGTCGAGATTGCTGAGCGGTTCGTCGAACAGGAACACTTGCGGCTCGCGCACGATGGCGCGGCCGATAGCGACGCGCTGGCGCTGGCCGCCCGACAATTGCCGCGGCCGCCGCTTCATCAGCTCGGCGATACGCAGGATTTCGGAAGCCCGCTTCACCCGCCGCTCGGTATCTGCCTTGGGATTGCCGGTCATTCTCAGGCCGAAGCTCAGATTCTGCTCGACCGTCATGTGCGGATAGAGCGCGTACGACTGGAACACCATGGCGATGCCGCGATCGGCTGCCTCGACGTCGTTCACCACCTTGCCGCCAATGGCGATCTCGCCGTCGCTGATGTCCTCGAGCCCGGCGATCATCCGGAGCAGCGTGGACTTGCCGCAGCCGGAAGGGCCGACGAAGACGACGAATTCGCCGTCATCGATATCGATATTGGCGCCGTGGACGATCTCGAAGACGCCGAAGCGCTTGATGACGTTTTTGAGTGTGACTGCAGCCATGCTGATCCTTACTTGATGGCGCCGGCGGCGATGCCGGCGACGAAATGGCGCTGCAGAAGCACGAACACGACGAGCATTGGCGCCGTCAGCATCACCGCGCCCGCCATGATGCCGCCCCAGGACACCTTGGTGAGACCGATCAGCGTGCCGAGCGCCACCGGCGCGGTCATTGCGCCAGGCTTGGAATTGATCAGCAGCGGCCACAGATAGTTGTTCCAGGAGGCAAGGAAGAGGATGATGGCGAGTGCCGCCAGCATCGGCCGCGCCAGAGGCAATGCGACGAACAGGAATATCCGCCATTCCTTGACGCCCTCGACCTTGGCCGCGTCGAACAGCTCGTGCGGCATCATCGAAAAACTCTGCCGCATGAACAGCACGCCCAGCGAGTTGAAAAGCGGCGGCACGATCAGTGCCACCCAGGTGTTGGCGAGCTTGAAGTCGCGCGCCACCATGATGAATTGCGGGATCAGCACGACCGCATAGGGCAGCGTGATGGTGCCGAAGATGATGGCTACGATCATGCCCTTGCCGAAGAAGTTGTAACGCGCCAGCGCCCAGCCGGCCATCGAGGTGAGCATCACCGACAGGAAGGTATAGGTCACCGCCACCGAGACGGAGATGCCGATGGCGCCGATGAAATTGGTGCCGCGCTGCAGATTGCTGACATTGTCGAGGAAATTGCCGTGCGGCAAAAGCTCGATGTCGGGGCTGAAGATGCCATTGTCGGGCATCGTGGAAAAGACCACCATCATCCACAGCGGAAACAGCCAGACCAGCGCCAGCGGCGTCAGGAACAGATGCAGCGCGATGCTGCGGCCCAATCTGGCCTGGGAACGGCTGACCCGGGAATGGCTGATTGGGGAGCGCGAGGTCATTTCGGTTCCCTCGTCAGCCATATCTGCACCAACGAAATGGCAATCGCCAGCCCGGCCATGGTGTAGGCGACGGCCGAAGCATAGCCGAAATTGAGCGACCGGAAGCCCTGGCGGTAAAGCAGCAGCCCGAGCGTTTCGGTGCCGCCGCCCGGCCCGCCGCGCTCGGTGATCAGGAAGGGCTCGGTGAACAGCTGCATGGTGCCGATGATCGACAGCACGGCGCAGAACACGATGATCGGCTTGAGCAGGGGCAGCGTGATATAAAAGAACTGTTTGACCTTGCTGACCCGGTCCAGGGTTGCCGCCTCGTAGACATCCTCGGGGATGGACTGCAGGCCGGCGAGCAGGATGATGGCGTTGTAGCCGGCCCAGCGCCAGGTCACCGCCATCATGATCACCGCCATCGCCGGGGTGACGTTGGTAAACCAGTCGACAGTGGGCAGTCCGATGCTGTTCAGCAACTTGTTGATGATGCCGTAGTCGAGATTGAACATCAGCCGGAAAACCGCCGAATAGGCGACCTCACCGACCACGACAGGCGCGAAGAAGGCAAATCGGAACAGGCCACGTGCCTTGAGCAGCGGCGAATTCAAAAGCACCGCCATCACTATCGCCAGCGAAATCATCACCGGCACCTGGATGACGAGGATCAGCAATGTGTTCTTCAAGGCATTGAAGAAGGCGGGATCGCCGATCAGCCGGCCCCAGTTGAAGGTCGGCGCGAACCGCCACGGCACGGTGCGCGTCGCCTGGAACGAGATCAGGAAGGAATCGATGATCGGCCACAGCCAGAAGATCGAGAAGATCAGCAGATAGGGCGCGAGGAAGCGATAAGCCGTGGCGTTCTGGTAGCGCATCGTTTTCCTCCTTTCTGCTTTCAAGTTCTTGCCTTCTCCCCTTGTGGAGAAGGTGGATCGGCGCATAGCGCTGAGACGGTTGAGGGGTGATGGCCGGAGTGCCGCCGGCGCCAAGCTGGAGCACCCCTCATCCGTCGCCTTCGGCGATACCTTCTCCCACAAGAGGAGAAGGGGAGCCGTGCGCTCGGAGCCGCCTCGTCTAGATCACGACTTGACCGGCAGGCCGGTCGCCGCGGCGATCTGGCTTGCGGCATCGTCGAGCGCTGCCTTGGCGTCGGGATAGCCGCCGGCCAGATATTTGGTCTGCACCGCGCGGATGATGATTTCGGCGTCGCTCTGGAACGGCGTGCCGCGGCTGGGGACGACCTTGGGCAAGGTGCCGAGGATGTCCTTCCACACGGCTTGGCCACCCCAATAGGGCAGGCCTTCGGAGACGTAAGGGTCGTTGAGCGCCGAGATCAGCGACGGCACCAGGCCGAAGCCTTTCAGCATGGTGATCTGGCCCTCATTCGTCCCTAGCGTGTATTTCAGATAGGCGTAGGCGGCTTCCTTGTTCTTCGACACCGAAGTGATGGCGAGCGAGGAGCCGCCGAGATTGGCGGCGCGCGGACCGTCGGCGGTCAGGCTCGGCATCAGATAGACGCCCCATTTGCCTGCGCCATCGGGCGACTCGGTGCGTATGGTGCCTTCATACCAGCCGCCATACATCTGGCTGGCGACCTTGCCGGCGGTGTTGTTGGTGATCTTGGTGCTCCAGTCGGCAGAGGAAATGATGCCGGCGTCCTTCATCTCCTTGATCTTGGTCATGGCATCGACGCATTTGGGCTGATTGACGGTGATCGATTGACCATCGGCGGAGAAATAGGCGCAGCCCTGCTCGTTGGAGATCATGCGGAAGAATTCGGAATCGCCGTTGAAATCGGCGTTGGTCATCGTCACGCCAGGATTGGCGGCCTGGATCTTCTTGGCGGCGGCGATGAAATCGTCCCAGGTCTTGATCGAAGACGGGTCGACGCCGGCCTTCTCATAGAAGTCGCGGCGGTAGAACATCGCTACTGGACCGGAATCCCAGGGCATCGCATAGGCCTTGTCGTCAACCTCGAGCTCGGTACGTTTGAAGTCGGGGAATTTTGCCTGGTCTTCTGCGGTGTAGCCGAGCGTGTGCAGGTCGACGAAGCAATCCGGGAACTGGCTCCAGTAGTTTTCCGCCTCGCCGTTCTCGATCGTCACGATGTCCGGCAGGCCCTCGCCGCCGGCGGCACAGCCGGCGATCGATTTGTCGTAGGTCGGCTGGTTGCCGAGGTCCTCGACCGTGACCTTGATGTCGGGATACTGCTTGTTGAAGCCCGCTATGGTGGCCTTCAGCGACGAAGCGGCGATGTTCCAGCTCCAGATCGTGATTTCACCGGACTGCGCAAAGGCTGGGCTGGAGCCCAGGGCAAGCGCGAGCGCGGCGCAGGTCAATTTTAAGCGCATTGAAATCCTCCCATTTCAGTTGCTCTCTGTTTGCGAGCGTGGCTAGACTAGGCTTCGGGAAAGCCTTGTCCGCGACAAAGGGAATAAGAAATGAGCGGAAAGTAAGATGCCGGAAAGGCCGTTTTACCAGCCTGGCGCCAGCAGCGTGGAGGGCCTGCCGCTGCTGCTGCAAATGTTCCACACCCAGCCCCTGGTGATGCTCAAGCCGCATTGGCACGCCCAGGTCGAGGTGAATTTCATCGTGCGTGGCGCCGTGCATTACCGCATGGACGGGCACGGGCTTTCGCTTTCTGCGGGCGACATGTGCCTGTTCTGGGGCGGCCTGCCGCACCAGATGGACGAAGCCTCCGACGATGCCATCTACGCCGGCGCGCATCTGCCGCTGGTTCATTTCTTCCGGCTGCATTTGCCCGTCGACGTCCGCAACAGGCTGATGACCGGCGCGACGCTGGTGACCGACGCCACCGATCAGTCGGACGACCACAATTTCGAGCGCTGGAACCGCTATGCCCGCTCCGGCGACCCGGTCAAGGCGGAGCATGCCGTCAACGAGCTTTTGCTGCGGCTTGAGCGGGTGCGGTTCGAACCCTACCGGCTGGTGCCGGAAACGCCGGTCGAACAGGAGCTAGGCAGCCCGTTCGATCAGCAATCGCTGCGCAATGTCGGGCGCATGTGCGACTTCATCGCCGAGAATTTCCTCTACGAGATCGATTGCGTCGACATCGCCGCGGCGGCCGACATCCACCCCAAATACGCCATGAGCATCTTCAAGAAATCGACCGGCATGACGCTCAATGAATATGTGAATCTGCTGCGCCTCAGCTACGCGCAGGCGCTGCTGATGCATCAGGATGCCAATGTGCTGCGCGTCGCCATGGAATCGGGCTTCGGCTCGCTCAGCGCGTTCAACAAGTCGTTCCGCAAGCTTTCCGGCATGTCGCCGTCGGATTTCCGCAGGGGCGTGGCCGGCGCCAGATAAGGGCGCCGGCTGGATTCAGCCGATAACCCCCAGACGTCTCGGCAGGCGGTTCATCGGCGACGGCCCGTTGGCGGTGATCAGGAACTGGTCCTCGAGATTGAAGCTGGCGAGACCGTCGATGTAGAGCGGAATCTCGAATGCCAGCACCATGCCGGGTTCGATCGCGACATCGCAGTCGGCCGAGATGAACGGCCATTGCTCGGAAAACACGGAATGGCCGACGCCGTGGCCGAAATGGCCGCGGCGATAGGAACGCAGGCCCTGGCGCGCCAGGCTGTCACTGGCGGCGCGATGCACGGCGGCCAACGGCTTTCCGGGCATAAGCGCGGCAAGCCCGTCGGCGAAGGCGCGTTCGGCTATCGCATGCAATTCGGCCTGTTCGGGCGACGGCGGCCCGAAGGTGAAATTCCGCGACATATCCGAGGCATAGCCGTTCACGCTGCACACCATGTCGGCCTTCAGCGGATCGCCGGCGGCGGCGACCGCGTCGGCGCCTTTTGGGCGAGCGCCCAGCGTGACGTATTCCGCCGTCGAGATTTGCTGCGACGACCCGGCGGCTACATCCGCGACGCCTTGCCGGTAAAGCGCGACCAGCTCAGACTGACGCATGCCGGCCGCTGCATGCTGCTGCAGCCGCGACAGGCCGGCCTCCGACAGGACGATGCCCTGCTGCAACAGGTCGATCTCGCTCTGCGACTTGATCGCCCGCAGCCGGTCGAGGATCGGCGAACCGTTGACCAGGGCAGTGCCCGGCAACATCGCCTGCATCGCGGAAAAATCGCTGGCCGAGACGAAATCCAGCTCGATGCCGAGCGTCGCACGCTCCAGCCCGAATTCTGCGAGGATCGTCTTCAGCTCGCGGACGGAGCGGGCAAGCTCGAAGGTCGCCGGACGTGAAAAACCGGGGGCGCGGCCAACCAGGCCGGCCTCGATGCGCTGCGCAACAGGCCGGTCGGCCGTCGCCGGCTCGAGCGACGCCGATTCGATCCAGATCGGATGCGTGCGTACCATGGCGCCGGCCATCGCCGCCGGGAGCTGGGCAGCCTGGAAATCCGCCACCACGACGCCGATCGGCAGGTTGCCTCGCTTGGGAATAACGACGAAACCGGCGCCGGCCCGCCGGAACAGGCCTGCCGGGCCGATCCAGGCACCGGTGGCATATTGGAACGCCTCGGGCTCGCAAAGCACCAGCGCCTCGATGCCGGCGCGCTGCATCAGGTCAGTCGCGCGCTCGCGGTCGACAAAGCCGGTCATGGGATCTCCTCATATGCAGTCGAAACCGACGCCGATGCGGCGGCGTTTGGCCTTAGCCTAGCTTCAGTGCCGCCGTGGAGCAGCTTTTTTCTGGAAGCGCTGTTCACCTTGAGAGTTCGTCGTCGGGAAACGAAAAAGCCGCGGCGAACCGCGGCTTTTCAACACAACAAGCGGCTGCTTCGAAAGCTTTATTCGGTTTCGTCGGAAGTGTCGTCGGCAGTGTCTGCCGCGTCATCCGCGGTCTGCCTTGCCAGCGCTGCCTGCAAGGCCAACGTGGCCTGTGGCGAGGCCGGTGTCGTCGCAACGACCGCCGCTGCGTGAGCAACTCCGTGCGTCGACTTGTCCCTGGCCGCGGCGGAAGTGGCGGCTCCGTGTCCCTGCGAGCCGGCCCCGGCCGAGTTTCCGCCATTGCCGTTGCTGCCGCCATTGCCGTTGCCATTGCCATTGCCGCCGGGAGCAGCGAGTACCGGAGATGCGACAAGGGTGAGAGCGGCTACAGTCGCGAATAGACAGGTGCGCGTTTTCATAGTTCCTCCTTCGAGTCGCCCTCCCGCCAGGATGGGTTCCAAATGAAAAACGTCAGGACTTCCAATGTGAAAGCCGGCTGTTACCTAGCTTTGTTCAAATACAGTATTCTGCAAGATGGACCTTGGTCCGAAACCGGCACGCAAAAGTCCTGAATTTTATCGACAGCGTACTTCGGACGACCGCAACGGCTGGATTTTGCTGCCGTCAGATCCAGCGCCGCTACAGCGCATGTGCGTCGGCTGACATGAGGTTACAATCGAGGAAACCTCGGTGCTCGCCATCCGGCGAGATCATTTAAGGCGATTGAGGAACATTCCACAGTTCGTGAAGTTGGGAGCGCAGGCCCGCTTTTGAGGTGCCAAAATGTTTGATGCCGGCGGGCTTTTGGGAGGAAGCCATGATCCGCGTCACGCCTGCATTTCGTGTTTCACGCCGCCGCGCATTGCAGTTTGGCCTGGGAGCGACGCTCGCTTCGGCCACCGGGCTTGCCCCGGTTTCCCGCGCCTATGCGCAGGATGAGGTCAAAGACGAAGACATTTTCCGGTTCGCCCTCAATCTCGAATATATGGAAGCCGAATATTACCTGCGCGGCACAACCGGAAAAGGGATCGATGACTCGGATGCCGGCCCGAAGGCCGGCGCTGTGGCTGGCGGCAAACAGGTTCGCTTTGACACGCCTGCAATCGGCGAGTTCATGCGTGAGGTCGCCGAAAACGAACTTGCCCATGTCAGGTTCTATCGCAAGACACTTGGAAGCGATGCCGTCGACCGGCCGGCAATCGATTTCGATGCGGGCTTTGCGGCGGTTGCCAAGGCGGCGGGGCTCGGAGCGGACTTCGATCCTTTCGGCAACCAGATGAACTTCGTGCTCGGCGGCATGCTGTTCGAGGATGTCGGCGTCACTGCCTATGCCGGCGCCGCGCCCCTTCTGAAAAACAAGGATTTCCAGGCCGCCGCCGCTGGCATTCTGGCCGTTGAGGCCTACCACATGGGGATGGCGCGATCGTCGCTTTACCGAATGGGCGAGGATGCCTGGAAGGCCGCCAATGCGGTTTCCGACGCCCGCGACAAGATCGATGGACCGGAAGACAAGGACCAGGGCATCCGAGTGGACGGCAAAGCCAATATCGTTCCATCGACCCCGGATGCAATCGCCTTCACGAGGACGCCGCAAGAAGTGCTTCGGATCGTCTATCTGACCGACCAGAAAGGCGTCAGCAAGGGCGGCTTCTACCCGAACGGAATGAACGGAACGCTCAAAAGCACCTGAGCGGTCTGCGGATGAATCTCGTGGCAAATGAACTTGCGCGCGCGGCCAGCCGATTCGGCGCGCTGCGCCCTGTTGGCGCGCAAAAACGAAAAAGCCGCGGCGGACCGCGGCTTTTCGATGCTTGATTTCCCTTGAGAGAAATGGAGCGGGTGAAGCGATTCGAACGCTCGACCCCAACCTTGGCAAGGTTGTGCTCTACCCCTGAGCTACACCCGCTCGCGCGGCTTTTGGGCCGCAAGCCGCGCCTATATGGCTGAAGAGCGCGGCGATTGCAACAGGGAATTCGCAGGCTTTTTTGCTTCGCCGGCAATGCGGAGAAGTGCTCCTCCGGACGTCGCAAGGCAATCACCCCCCGCGTTGCGCGACGGACTTGTCTTGGCCGCATCATTGGCCGTAAACGGCGTTAGCCGAACAAGCCGTTGAAAGCGGGCCACCAGAAGAAAGACCGATGCCGAAGACCGAAGCCGAACTTTTCGCCTTTCTTGCCGGACTCGGGATCGAGGTATCGACGCGGCGGCATCCGCCGCTGTTCACGGTCGCCGATTCGCAGGCGCTGCGCGGTGAGATTGCCGGCGGCCACACCAAGAACCTGTTCCTCAAGGACAAGAAGGACAATTTCTTCCTGGTCAGCGTCGACGAGGAGGCGGTGGTCGATCTCAAGCAGATCCACCATCTGATCGGCGCTGCGGGGCGCGTGTCTTTCGGCCGGCCGGAGATGCTGATGGAGCTTCTCGGCGTCGTCCCGGGCGCGGTCACGGTGTTCGGGCTGATCAACGACACCGAGCGAAGGGTCAAGGTCGTTTTGGACGAGAAGCTGATGAGCCATGCGGTGGTCAATGCCCACCCGCTGACCAATGAAGCGACGACTTCCATTGCTGCCGCGGACCTGGTCAAATTCGTCGAGGCAACCGGACATGATGCTGTTATCTTGAAAGTCTCGGCATGATCGCCACATGGGTGACTAAGACCGGGGTGACTGAAACCGGGTTCTAAAGAAGGATGTTGCGCCCGTCCCTTGGCCGGCGGCGCGACCGAAAGGCGACGAGAGATGAGCGATAGCAACCCCTTTGGCGGCCCATTTGGCAGCAATGGCGGCCAGTATGCCACCACCGTGCAATATGGCGGCACCGATGCCGCGCGTGAGAAGGTCGCGCTTGCGGAGGCGCCGGCCGACGTCATCAAGGACACAACGACCGCTGGATTTGCTGCAGACGTCATCCAGGAATCGCGTCGCCAGCCGGTGCTGGTCGATTTCTGGGCGCCGTGGTGCGGCCCCTGCAAGCAATTGACGCCGCTGCTGGAGAAGGCGGTGAAAGCCGCCGGTGGCAAGGTCAAGCTGGTCAAGATGAATATCGACGACCATCCATCGATCGCCGGCCAGCTCGGCATCCAGTCGATACCGGCGGTCATTGCCTTCAAGGACGGCCAGCCGGTCGACGGCTTCATGGGCGCCATTCCCGAGAGCCAGATCACGCAATTCATTCAGAAGGTCGGCGGCAAGAACGGTGGCGCGCCGCAAGTGGCCGAGGCACTGGCCGCCGCTGCCGAGGCGCGCGACGCCGGTGACGTGCAGACCGCTGCCGACATTTATGATGCCATCCTGGAACAGGCGCCGGAGACGATTGAGGCGATCGCCGGCTTGGGCGATCTGCTGTTCGAGGCTGGCGATACCGAAGGTGCCGAGACGGTGCTGGCGCGGGCGCCGGAAGCGAAGAAGGATGCGCCCCAGCTCGCCGCGCTGCGGGCCAAGATGGCGCTCGCCGCGCAAGCAGCAGTGCTCGGCAATCCGGCGGAACTGGAACGGCGTCTGGCCGAAAATCCCGGGGATCACCAGGCACGGTTCGAGCTCGCCATGATCCAGAACGCCAAGGGTGATCGCATGGCGGCGGCCGACAATCTGCTGGCGATTATCAAGGCCGACCGCTCGTGGAACGACGACGGCGCCAGAACCCAGTTGCTGCAGCTCTTCGAGGCATGGGGCATGACCGACGAAGCAACGCTGTCGGCACGGCGCAAATTGTCGTCGCTGCTGTTTTCCTGAGCCGGCGCAGACTGTTTTGTCGCGCGGGCTTGCGGTGGGCGGCAGCTGCGCCAGATTAGGTTTTCGGACGGCGTTCGATTTCAGGTTTCCGGTGTTGCGCCTTGTGCCGGCCGGGAGGAGACGGATTTGGTGCGCTTCCTGACAAAGCGATCGGAGGATTGAGGTGCAGGCGGGAAACGCGCATTACCGGCTCGCTGCGGACTTACCGTCGACCATGCCGATCTTTCCGCTCGAGGGCGCATTGCTGCTGCCGGGAGGCCGCATGCCGCTCAACATCTTCGAGCCGCGCTATCTGCAGATGGTCGACGAAGCGATCGCCGGGCCGCGGCTGATCGGCATGATCCAGCCCAGCCTCGACGGTGCGCTGCGTCCAGACGGCGAGCCGGAGCTCTGCAATGTCGGCTGTGCCGGGCGCATCATTGCGCTGTCCGAGAGCGGCGACGGCCGTTACCTGATTTCGCTGCAGGGCGTGTGCCGGTTCCGCATTGTTCAGGAACTCACGGTCAAGACGCCGTTCCGCCAGTGCCGGTTCGCACCTTTTCTCGCCGATCTCGACGAGGAGCAGGCAGACGCCGAGATCGACCGGCCGGCGCTGCTCAAAGCGTTTCGCGCCTATCTGCAGGCCAACGATCTGGAGGCCGACTGGGAGAGCGTCAGCCGCGCCGAAAACGCCATGCTGGTCAACGCACTGTCGATGATGGCACCCTACGGTCCGGCCGAGAAACAGGCGCTGCTCGAAGCGGCCGATCTGAAGACACGCGCCGAGACCCTGATCGCCATCACCGAAATGGCGCTGGCGCGCGACAATGAGGATTTCGGTTCGAGTTTGCAGTAGGTTGGCCCTCCTTCTCCCACAAGGGAGAAGGAGAGGCCGCGCGCAAAAACCTGAAGCGGTCGCCTTGTGGAAAAGATGGATCGAATGGCGGATGGACGTGACGGGAACAGGACTGTCGACCCCAAGCTGCTGGAACTCTTGGCCTGCCCGCTGACCAAGGGGCCGCTTGCCTGGGATCCGGAGCGCGGCGAGCTTATCTCGCGGGTAGCAAAGCTTGCCTATCCGGTGCGGGACGGCATTCCGATCATGCTGCCCTCGGAGGCACGTACGATCACCATTGACGATACCGTGCCCACGCCACCGCGCCTGGGCGGAACGTCCTGACGAAGAGAAGAGGCCAATAGCCAGCCACTGTTCTACTGAAAATTGCGCCCCTTGGGCATGACCTTCTCTGCCTTTCCCAATAGTTCCGTTTGCGCGATGCTGTCGGGCCGTTTCTCCTCGGGGCCGCTCGAAGGCTCATCCACAAGCCTTGCCTCCTCAAGCAGCACCGACAGCCACGGCGTCAGATCCTCGACCTTCTCGGCGACGATATGGATGACGTCCGATTCCGATTGCAGCTTGCCGGTGACGCGGATGAGACGCGCGCCCATGACGATGGGGCGGAAGCGGTTGAAGGTTCTTTCCCAGAAAATGATATTGGCGACCGCATTCTCGTCTTCCAGCGTCAGGAAAATCGCCTTGCCATTGCCCGGCCGCTGCCGCACCAGCACGAGGCCGGCGACCGAAACCCGGCGGCCGTCCCGCACCTGGCCGAGCTGCGCATTGGGCGTGACGCCGGACCGATCCAGCCTTTGACGCAGGAAGGCGACCGGGTGCGCCTTCAGCGACAGGCCGAGCGAGCGGTAGTCGTGGACGACGTGCTCGCCGAGCGGCATTGCAGGGAGCCGGGTTTCAGGCTCGAGATCGCGCAAGCGGATCGCCGGCTGATCGAACAGCGGCAGCTTTTCGGCGGCACTCTTGCCGTCGAGCGCGCGGACCGCCCATAGAGCGTCGCGGCGGTTCAATCCAAGCGAGCGGAAAGCGTCGGCCTGTGCCAGTTTTTCGATCTCGTCGACGTTGAGGCCCGAGCGCAGCCAGACATCGCGCACGGATGCGTAGCCGTCGCCGCGTCTCAGCACAAAGGTCTCCATGCGCTCCTTCGACAGGCCCTTGACCTGGCGAAAACCAAGCCGGACGGCATGGCTGGTCCGGATGACGCCGCGCATCTGGGCATGGCGGTCAAGGATACGATCCGGATCGAAAGGCGATTTCTCCAAGGCGCAATCCCAGCCGGAAAAATTGACGTCGACCTCGCGGATCTCGACGCCGTGGTCATACGCGTCGCGGACAAGCTGAGCGGGCTGGTAAAACCCCATCGGCTGGGAATTCAGGATCGCGGCGCAGAACACGTCGGGATAGAAGGTCTTGAACCAGCAGGAGGCATAGACCAGCAGAGCGAAGGAGGCGGCGTGGCTTTCGGGAAAGCCGTATTCGCCAAAGCCTTCGATCTGTTTGAAGCAGCGCTCGGCGAAGTCTTTTTCGTAGCCCTTGGCGACCATGCCGTCGACCATTCTCTTGCGGTAATTGCCGATCGTGCCGGTGCGCTTGAACGTCGCCATGGCGCGGCGCAGTTCATCGGCCTCGCCCGGCCTGAAGCCGCCGGCGACGATGGCGATCTTCATCGCCTGCTCCTGGAACAACGGCACGCCCAGCGTCCTGCCGAGGATTTTTTCCAGTTCCGGCTTGGGGTATTCGGGTTTTTCCTTGCCTTGCCGGCGGCGCAGATAGGGATGGACCATGTCGCCCTGGATCGGGCCGGGCCGCACGATCGCCACCTCGATGACGAGGTCGTAAAAGCTTTTTGGCCGCAGCCGCGGCAGCATCGACATCTGCGCGCGGGATTCGATCTGGAAGACGCCGATCGTGTCGGCACGGCAGATCATGTCGTAGACATGCTTGTCCTCGGCAGGCAGAGTGGCCAGCACATAGGGTTGGCCGTAATCGTCCCGCGCCTCCGGATAATGATCCCGGAGCAGGGTGAAGGCGCGCTGCAGGCAAGTCAGCATGCCGAGCGCCAGCACGTCCACTTTAAGGATTTTCACCGCGTCGAGGTCGTCCTTGTCCCACTCGACCATCTTGCGCTCGTCCATCGCCGTCTTGACGATGGGCACGATCTCGTCGAGCCGGTCCCTGGTGATGACAAAACCGCCGACATGCTGCGACAAATGACGGGGAAAGCCCATGATCTCGTTGGCGCATTCGATCACGTGCCTTGTCGATGGATCTGTCTGATCGAGGCCGCCGGCTTTTGTCTCCTTTTCGCCGAGCTCCGAGGTCGACCAGCCCCAGATCGAACTGGACAGCGCGCTGCGGACGTCGTCCGACAGGCCCATCGCCTTAGCCACTTCGCGCATCGCCGAGCGGCCCCGGTAGCTGACGACGGCAGCGGCCAGCGCGGTGCGCTTGGTACTGTATTTGGAATAAATGTACTGGATGACCTCCTCGCGTTTTTCATGCTCGAAATCGACGTCGATGTCGGGCGGTTCGTTTCTTTCCTCGGAAATGAAGCGCTCGAAAAGCGTGTCGATCTTGTCCGGGCCAACTTCGGTGATGCCGATGCAGAAGCAGACGATCGAGTTGGCGGCGGAGCCGCGCCCCTGGCAGAGAATGTTCTGGCTGCGGGCGAATTTGACGATGTCGTGGACAGTCAGGAAATAGCGCGCGTAGTTCAGGCGCTCGATCAGGGCGAGCTCCTCCTCGATGCGTTGCGTCACAAAAGCGGGCACGCCCGAGGGGTAGCGGATGGCGGCCCCCTCCTTGGCTAGCCTTTCCAGCTCGGCCTGCGGCCCGAGGCCCGATTCCGTCGGCTCGTCGGGATAGTTGTATTGCAGATCACTGAGCGAGAAGGTCAGCTCGCTGGCAAAACGCAGCGTTTCCGCCAGCGCTTGCGGATGCCTGCGGAAAAGCCGTGCCATCTCCAGCGGCGGCTTTAAGTGGCGCTCGGCATTGGCCGCCAGCTCCAGCCCCACCTCGGCGACGGGCACATTGAGGCGGATCGCCGTCAGCACGTCCTGCAGCGGGCGCCGTTCCGACGTATGGTAGAGAACGTCGTTGGTGGCCATCAGCGGGATGCCGGCCAGCTCGGCCATCGCCGCCGCCTGCTCGATACGGAAGCGGTCGTTACCGCGGTAATCCGGCGAAACCGCCAGCCTCAGGTTTTCGCCGAAGCGATCCCTGAGCCGGCTAATCAGTGCGAGGCCAGCTTCCGCGTCCGCCGACAGATCCGGCAGTATGGCCAGCGACAGGAGATCGCCCCATTCGAGAAGATCGCTCTGTTTGAGAAGCGTTGCGCCCTTTTCGTTCTCGTCGCGCAGATTGGCCTGTGTCAGCATGCGGCAGAGATGCCCCCAGCCCTTGCGGTCCTGCGGGTAGGCGAGGATGTCCGGCGTGCCGTCGCAAAAAACCAGGCGGCAGCCGGGATGATAGGAAACACCCTCCACCTTGGCCTGCTGCCAGGCGCGTACCACGCCCGCCACCGTGTTTCGGTCGGCGAGACCGATCGCCGAAAACCCCAGGAATTTTGCCGCGACCACCAGCTCCTCCGGTTTCGAGGCACCGCGCAGGAACGAGAAGTTCGACTGGATGCCGAATTCGGCATAGGGGATGGCCGTCAGCGCATTCATGCGAAGATCCCATGCATGTACCAGCGCGGCGGGACTTGAGAGGCGCCGTAAAGGCCCTGACGATAGAGCCAGTAGCGGCGGCCGTCGGCATCCTCGATGCGGAAATAATCCCGGGTCGGGGCATCTTCTCGTCCCGCCGCCTCTCGCCACCATTCCGGCGCGATGCGCTCCGGCCCTTCGGCGCGCGCGACCCGGTAGAGCGCGCGCCGCCAGCGGAAGTTCAAAGGCGGGCCTTCCGGCATTTCGGTGGCTGGCACTTCGATCGGCTCGGGCGAACGGAAAAGCCGGATCGGTCGTTCAGGCTGGAAGACGGTCGTGGGAGCGTCCTTCGCCTTGTCCGGCTGCTTCGGCGGCGAGCTTCTCTGCGGCGCCTCCGTGAAGGGGATAGTGGCGACGGCGCGCTCCGGCAAATGGCTCTCGACGGCGACCGGCTTCAAGACCGCGCCTTCGCCGAGCCGGGCGCGAATGCGGTCGGCAAAAAGCGCGATATCGGCACCGTCGTCGCTCGTCTCGCCGGCAAGGTCTGCCTGCTGCATGTCGAAGGCGGCGGCGGTCAGCACCGAAAGGCGCACGAGATCGAAGCCATAGCCGGCGTCGATATCCCGTTCGAGCGCAGCAAGCCTTTCGTGGAACAATTTCTGGATCAGCCGCGGCTCGCGCAGAGGCCGCGAGGTGCCGACGGCGATGCGGCTGACGCCGCCATCGACGCGGAAAAGCAGCAGCGCCAGCCGCCTTGCGCCCTCGCCGCGACGCTCGAGGTCGCTCTTCAAGGTGGTCGCCAGCATGCCGGTCAGCCGCTCGATGTCCTCGGTCAGCAGGATCGGCTCGGCAAGGTGACGCTCGACCGAAAGCGGTGCCACCGGCAGGCGCGGCGACACGGCTTCGTCGAGGCGGCCGAGCGCCTGGTCGAGGCGCAAGAGCAGCGATGCGCCGAAGCGGCGGGCCAGCGGCGCGCGCGGTGCTGCCATGACGGCGCCGGCCGTGCGCAGGCCGACGCTTTCGAGGCTGGCGCGGACCTCCGGGTCGATGCGCAGCGCCGCCAGCGGCATGGGCGCGAGAAGCGCTTCCTCCTCGCCATCGGGCACGATGCGGTCGCCGGCAAACCGCGCCGCCGCCCAGGCAGCACCAGGTGTGGCGGCAAGCCCGGCGCGGACATCGAAGCCCTGATGGAAAAAACGCGACAGGATATCGTCCAGCATCGAGCGTTCGCCGCCGAAAAGATGCGTGCAGCCGGTGACATCGAGATAGAGGCCGTCGGTCGCGTCGAGCGCCACCAGCGGGGTATAGCGGTCGCACCAGTCGGCGAGGCCTTCGAGCAGGCGCCGGTCGGCCTCCGGATCGGCCTCCACGATGTCGATCGAGGGATGCATGGCGCATGCGTCGGCTATGCCCATGCCGCGCTTCAGGTTAAGCGCCTCAGCCCGTTCGTCGAGGGCGGCGATGCGCTGGGCGTTCCCTTGGCGATGGCTGATCACCAGCGGCAGGTGATCCGAGGGCCGGGAACGCCAGGACCGCCCCAGACGCTGCCGCAGGATCCTCTCGGCGGCGAGATGCGGAAACCACAGGGACAGGATTCTTTGGCCGTTCTGGGGCCGATTCCTGAGACCTTCCTTGCTCGCCCCGTCTTTCTTCGAATATGCGTTCATCGGGGTTCCACTCCAGTGTGAATTGTCCGGGCAAGGCCGTGCGGCTCTTGCCGATGGCGACGGTGAAGGCGGGCCGGCCGATCGAGCCGGCGAGCGGCCCGGCGATTGTCTGGCGCGCTGCCGCCGGTGCCGCCGACAGGATGAGGCGGACGGGCGCTGCCGTCGGTTCGGGCTCGCCGGCCTGGCGCAGCAGGAACAGCGGCCGGCCGGCACTCTGCGCCCGGGCGTGCAGCCGCCGCGTCGCGGTGAGATCCAGCCGCTGCGGGCTGCCGCGGATTTCGAGGATGACAGCGGCCAGCGCCGTCATCCGGGCAGCCTCCTCGGCGACCCACAGCGCATCGAGCAGCCTTGGCGCCTCGGAAAACAGCAATTGCTCCGGCTCGATGCCGAAAAAGGCGTGAAGCCCCCTGGCGTAGGGGAAGCCCGCCTCGCGGAAAACCTCGGATGTGCCGATCCACAGCACCGGCAGTCGCGGGCCCTGGCTGAGGATCAGGCTGACGAGCGCGAGCACAAAGCCGGCGACGGCCCCGGCATCGCGCGTCGCGGCGCCATGAAACTCGCTCAGCGCCGCCTTCGGCAGGCCACCGCTCAGCGCAGCATCGAGGCGCTCCGCGCCGGTGGACAAAAACGCATCCTGCGAAGCCACGGCGAGGCCGCGCCGGACAATAGTTAGATTTCGAGGCAATGTCAGAGTCTGGGAGCTGACATCCGCATCAACGGGGGCTGCGCCGGCCGACGCCTCCAGACGTTCGGACAGCGTTCCCTCGATCTTCGCGATCTGGCGGCGCAGGGCAAAAACAGTCTCCCGCGCCACGGCGCTTGTCGCCATGACGGTCAGCTTCCACTCACAATTGTTCCTGTTATGTTCCTATAGATTCCAGAGGCCGGCCAAAGAGTCAAGCGGAGTCATGGGGAATTTATTCCTCTAGTAGGGGCGTGGCACGGTCACCCCAGCCCGGCCATTTGCCGAGTCCGGCCCGAAAGCCTATATGCCGGGATCAAAGGACAAAGCATGGCTCGCATCTACCAAACACGCATCTGGCACGACCAGCTTTCGCCAACGATGGAGGAAATCGAGTTCCTGGCGCTGGAGGCCTATGCCCATCTGCCGGAGGACTTTCGCAAATTGACCGGCGAGATCGTCATTCAGATCGCCGAATTCCCGACCGACGAGATCATGGACGACCTTTCGCTGGAAACGCCCTTCGACCTGTTGGGGCTGTTCGAGGGGCGCGGCATCGCCGAGCGCTGGAATCCGCAGACCGGCGAGGGGCCGAACCGCATCACGCTCTATCGTCGCGCCATCCTCGACTACTGGGCCGAGAACGAGGAAACGCTGGGCGACATCGTCACCCATGTGCTGATCCACGAGATCGGCCACCATTTCGGCCTGTCGGACGACGACATGGAGAAGATCGAAGAGGCGGCAGAGTGAGCGACCCCGCTCCTCGTCATCCTGGGGCGGAGCAAGGAGCGAAGCGACGCGGCGCAGACCCCAGGATCCATGCCGTGATCGTGGTGCAGTGCTCCGGCGGTGCAGAACCGAACGCTCATCATCCCGTTCTGGGTAACGGGGGTGGTAGATCACACTAATCCTGATCCGCCGTGCCCTTCGCATAGGTAACTGCATGTATCCTAGGGTACTCCGCGACGTCGCTTCGCGACTGCTACGCCCTAGGATGACGAATGACGAGCGCTTCAGCGAACCTCCCTACCAATCGCTGAGCTTGGTGTCGGGGCCGTATTCCTGGCCCTCGATGTCCTTCACCACCGCTTGGCCGCAGCACATGGTTTTGGCTTCCTTGTCATAGGCATAGGTCGGTGAGCCGAACAGGTGCCAGCCCGTGTTCAGCGCCGCCGTCACCTTGTGGCAGAAGCTGGCATCATCCGGGCCGGACAGAAAGCGGTAGAGTTTCATTTTTCAATCCTGTCGTCAGTTACGATAATCATGCGCGAACAGCGGCGGCCTTCGCCAGCATTTTTTCGGCCTGCGCCAGATGCAGCCGCTCGACCATTTTTCCGTTCAGCGCAATCACCGCCTTGCCGGCATTTTCGGCAAGCGCGAAGGCTTCCTTGATCGCGCGCGCCTCGGCCAATGCGTCAGGCGTCGGTGCAAAAGCGCGGTTCGCCGCCTCGATCTGGGCTGGATGGATCAGCGACTTGCCGTCAAAACCCATGGCGGCCGCTTCCGTGCACTCGCGCGCAAACCCGTCCATATCGCGAAAATCATTGAAGACGCCATCGAGCAGATCGAGGCCGCCGGCACGCGCCGCGAGCACCATTTGCATCAGCCATGGCACGAGATAGCGCCGATCGGGCGTGGCGAGAATGCCGGTGTCCTTGACCAGGTCGTTCGTTCCGGCAACGAAACAAACCAGGCGCGAGGCAGGGTCGCGGCCGAGCTCGGCGATCGGCCCGATATTGAGCAGCGCCTTGGGCGTCTCGATCATCGCCCACAGCTTGACCTCGTCCGCGATAAAATTGTCGTCTAGCACGTCGCCGGCCTCGAGGATGTCGCGCGGCGTGTCGACCTTGGGCAGCAGGATGGCGTCGGGCGCGCATTTTGCCGCGGCCAGCAGATCGTCGGCGCCCCATTCGCTCGACAGCGCATTGATGCGCACCACCATTTCGCAGCGCCGGTTGGAACGGCCGGCGAAATTCCCGGCCAGTTTTTCGCGCGCGGAAAGCTTGTCGGCCGGGGCGACGGCGTCCTCGAGATCGATGACGACGGCATCGCAGGTCAGCGACGGGATCTTGGCCAGCGCCTTGTCGTTCGAGGCCGGAACGTAAAGCACCGAGCGGCGCGGGCGGTAGCTTTCGGTGATCATGTTCGATCTATGCCGCCTGCAGCCAGCCGAGGCAAGCCGTGCATAAAAACTGCACGCAGTTTCGGAAAATCTCCTCGTCTCCGCCCCGCTTGCCACCCGGCAGAATGCGACAAGGGCGGCATGCAAGAGCAAACGAACTCCCGTTGGTCCGTGCCGTACCGGCTTCGCCGCGAAAGCTGGTGGCTCGTCGATCCGCCCCAGACTTTGGCAACCCTCCTCCCTTTCGTCCGCAAATGCCTGCCCACCGGCCGCATCAAAGCCGCCGAGAAAGCCCGATCATGACAGTATTCCTCTCGGCGGCGCCGAGCTATTGCAGCCGCTTCGGCGTTGCCGTCCTGCTCGTCGCGTTGGCCGATTTCTTCTTCTATGGCCAACCGGCGGGCATCACGCTTTTCCTGTTCGGCGTTGCGATTGCCGCGGCGAGCATGGCTCTCCATCCTCTCGGCGTCTTCAACGATGGCAAGTTCTTGTTCAAGCCGGTTGCGCTGCTTGCGGGGCTGCTGCCGCTTGTGGAAAATGTCAGCGCACTGTCCGTCTCCATTGCGCTGGCGGCGATGGCCGTCTTCGTGCTTTCGCTGGGAGGGCGATTGCGACACGGGCTTGCCCGCGTTGCCGGCCAGCTTTTGACCTTCCTGCTCGCAGCGCCTTTTCGGTTCATCCGCGATTTCTTCCGCTGGCGCAAGGCGGCGCGGCGGCTTGGCCGACGACGCATGCGCCTTGCGGCGATCGCCGTCTGGGTCATGCCGCTGAGCCTCGGCGCAGTGTTTCTCGCGCTGTTCGGCGCCGCCAATCCGGTCATCGAATACTGGTTTTCGCTGATTGACCTCTTCGCCCTGCTCAACCTCGTGCAGTTGCCGCGTCTTGCCTTCTGGCTATTCGTGCTCGTCGGCGTATGGGCCTTTCTGCGGCCGCGCCTGCCGCGGTTTCTCCGCCGCCGCAGGGTGTCGCCAGCCAGCGCAGCGGCGACGCCGGCCACCAGGACCACGATCGAGGACATCGTCTTCGGCAAGGCCGCTATCCTCCGCGCGCTCGTCGTCTTCAACATCCTGTTCGCGGTGCAGAGCGCACTCGACGCCACCTATCTGTGGGGCGGCATCGCGCTTCCCGACGGGCTGACCTATGCCGCCTACGCGCATCGCGGTGCCTACCTGCTGATCGTCACGGCACTGCTGGCCGCCGGCTTCGTGCTGGCGGCGCTGCGGCCGGGCAGCGCGACCTCCGGCGATCCGCTCATCCGCCGGCTGGTCTATGTCTGGGTGGCGCAGAACATCGTTCTGGTGATCTCGTCGATCCTGCGGCTCGATCTCTATATCGGCATCTATGCGCTGACCTACTGGCGTGTCGCCGCCTTCGTCTGGATGGGGCTGGTGGCGGCGGGCCTTGCCCTGATCATAGCCCGCATCGCGCGCGGAAAGTCCAACGAATGGCTGCTTTCCGCCAATCTTCTGACGCTATCGGCGACGCTCTATGCCTGCTCGTTCATCAACTTTGCCGCGCTGATCGCCAACTACAATGTCGACCATTCCTTCGAAATGACCGGCCAAGGCACCCAGCTCGACGTCTGGTACCTGCGCTCGCTCGGGCCCGGCGCCTTGCCGGCACTCGATCGCTTCGTCCAGCACCAGAGCAGGACGGTTTCCGCGCAGGATGCCTCCATCCGCGAACTCGCCGGCTGGTATGCACAGGACGAAGCACGCTTCCGCGCCGGCCAGGAAAACTGGCGCGGCTGGAGCTTTCGTGACTGGCGGCTCAACCGCGCCCTCGACAGGCGTGGCCCGTTTGTGGTTCCTCCGATGTCCAAACCCTTCATGCCGGGCCGCTGAGTTGATGCCGCACCACATACTGGTCGCCGACGACGATCCGCACATTCGCGAAATTATCTGCTTCGCGCTCGAAAAGGCCGGCATGAAAACGCTGGCAGTGCCGGACGGCGCAGCTGCCTTGCTGGCGATCGAACGCCGTGCTCCCGATCTTGTCGTGCTCGATATCGGCATGCCGGAAATGGACGGGCTGGAAGTGTGCCGGCGGCTTCGCCACACATCCGACGTGCCGGTGCTGTTCCTGTCCGCGCGGGATGAGGAGATCGACCGCATACTGGGGCTGGAAATGGGCGGCGACGACTATGTCACCAAGCCGTTCAGCCCGCGCGAGCTGGTCGCCCGCGTCAACGTCATCCTGCGCCGCGCCCGGCCTGCGCCCGAACCAGCCGACGACCGGCAATTCTCTCATGGCAGACTGGCGCTGGTGCCGGCAAGCCATACAGCCAGCTTCGACGGCAAGCCGCTGGCGCTGACCTCGATCGAATTCGCCATCCTGAAAGGGTTTCTGGCGCGGCCGGCGCATGTGCTCGGCCGCGACATGGTGATGGCCAATGCCTATGCCGCCAACATCCACGTCGCCGACCGCACCGTCGACAGCCATATCCGCAACATCCGCGCCAAGCTCGCGGCCATCGGCTGCGTCGATGCGATCGAGACCGTGCATGGCGTCGGCTTCCGGCTCGGTCGATGCGGGAGTTGAGCGCCCGAAAATGGATTGGCAGCAAATGGCGGCCACGGCTTGCCACGGTCGTCATTGCCATCCTGATCATGGTGATGGCGCTGCCGCTGGCCGGCCTGTTCTTCTTCCGGCTCTACGAGAACCAGCTGATCCGCCAGACCGAGGCCGAGCTGATCGCACAAGGCGCCGCCCTCGCCGCGATCTATGCGCAAGAGGTTCGTGAGGCCGGCCTTGCCCCGGAAAAGCTCGGCACATCCATGCCTCCACCCAGTACAGGGGATCGGGCTTCTCCCTACCAGCCAATCGAACCGCGCCTCGATCTTGCGTCCGACAGGATCCTGCCAACCCGACCAGCGGCCACGGCGGCCAGCGTCGATCCTGCCTTCGCGGCAATCGGCGCGCGGCTGTCGGGCATTCTTGCCGAGACGCAGAAAACCACACTTGCCGGCTTCCGGCTGCTCGATCCCAGAGGCGTGGTCATCGCCGGCCGTGAGGAGGCCGGCCTGTCGCTCGCCGCTGTCGAAGAAGTTCGCGCAGCGCTTGCCGGCCGCTACGCCAGCGCGCTCAGGCTGCGGGTTCCGGACCAGCCTTCGCCGCCGCTCTATTCGGTCAGCCGCGGCACCAAGGTTCGCGTCTTTGTCGCCATGCCGGTTGCCGTTTCCGGCAAGGTCGCCGGCGTGGTCTATCTGTCGCGGACGCCAAACAACATCGTCAAGCATCTCTATGGCGAGCGCGGCAAGGTGGCGCTGGCGGCAATTGCCATTCTAGGCGGCACGCTGCTGATCGGGCTGGTTTTCCTGCGCACCGTCAGCCGGCCGATCTATGCGCTGATGGAACGCACGAATCGCATCGCCGCCGGCGACCGCGCGGCGATCAGGCCGCTTGATCACCACGGCACGCGCGAAATGGCGGCGCTTTCTGCCGCCTTCCTCGACATGGCCGAAAAACTGCATGCACGCTCCGACGGCATCCAGACTTTTGCCACCCACGTCTCGCACGAGCTCAAATCGCCGCTGACGGCGATCCAGGGCGCCGCCGAACTGTTGCGCGATTCGGGCAGCGCGATGGACGAGGCCGAACGGCGGCGCTTTTCGGACAATATCGTCACCGATGCCGGCCGGCTCAATCTGCTGGTGCGCCGCCTGCTCGACTTGGCGCGCGCCGAAAATCTCGAGCCCAGCGGCGAAAGCACGTCGCTCACTGCTGCGCTGGCGCTGCTGCCGGCCGACGACAGGCTGGCGGTGCGCCTCGAGGCGGGCGCCCGGATCGGTCTGCGCATATCGGCCGAAAACGCGGCGATCGTGCTGGCCAATCTCATCGACAATTCGGCGCGGCACGGCGCAACGCTGGTTTCGATCACGGCCGCAAGCGCGGACGGCAAGGCCACCATTCTGGTGGACGACGACGGCGCCGGCATTTCGCCCAGCAACCGAGGCCGCATCTTCGAGCCGTTCTTCACCACGCGCCGCGATTCCGGCGGCACCGGCATGGGCCTCGGCATCGTGCTGGCCCTCCTGAAAGCGCATGATGGCACGATCCGGCTGGTTGACTCCGCGAGCGGCACGCGCTTCGAGATCATCCTGCCGGCGGCGTGACTCGGCGATTCAGACCAGAAGGGCGAAAAGGTGCATTACGACATCGTCATCATCGGTGGAGCCATCGTCGGCTCGTCGGTTGCCTATTACCTGCGCGAGGAAGGGTTTTCGGGCTCGATTGCACTTGTCGAGCGCGACCCGCAATTTTCTCATGCGGCGACCACACTGTCCTGCGCCTCCATCCGCCAGCAGTTTTCGATCCCGGAAAACATCCGTCTGTCGCAGTTCACGCTGAAACTGTTCCGGCGGCTCAGGGAGGAGTTTGGCGCGGATGCCGATATCGGCTTTCGCGAAGGCGGTTATCTCATCCTTGCCGGCGAAAACGGGCTGCCTATCCTGCGGGCCAACCACGAAGCGCAGATGGCCGAGGGCGCCGACATCCTGCTCGAGGATGCGGAGGCGCTCGTCCGCCGCTTTCCGTGGCTGTCGGTCGAAGGCATTTCCGCCGGCGCATATGGCCGCAGCGGCGAAGGCTGGTTCGACGCGCATGCGATGCTGATGCTGTTCCGCAAGGCACTGCGGACGAAGGACATCGACTTTATCACGGCGTCGGTGACGGGTATCGAGCGGCTAGGCGGCCGCGTCACTGGTGTATTTCTGGACAATGGCGAGCGGCTCGAGGCCGGCACGGTCGTCAACGCCGCCGGGCCGAATGCCGGCAAGGTGGCGGCAATGGCCGGGCTGGCGCTGCCGGTGGAGCCGCGCAAGCGCAATGTCTTCGTCTTTGAGGCGCGCGAGAAATATGAGGACATGCCGCTGCTGGTCGACCCGAGCGGCATCTATGTCCGGCCGGAGGGCTCGGTCTACATCACCGGCGGCGCCGAGCCGGAAGAGGGCGAAGGACCAGCCGATCCCGCCGACTTCGACCCCGACTGGCCGCTGTTCGAAGAGGTGATCTGGCCGGTGCTGGCGACCCGCATTCCAGCCTTCGAGGCGATCAAGCCGACGCGCGCCTGGGTGGGCCATTACGACTACAACACGCTCGACCAGAATGCGGTGATCGGCCCGCATCCCGAGGTCGGTAATTTCCTCTTCGCCAACGGGTTTTCCGGTCACGGCTTGCAGCAGGCTCCAGCGGTCGGCAAGGCGCTGGCCGAACTGATCGTGCATGGCGGCTATCGCACGGTGGATTGCTCGGCGTTCGGGTATAGCCGGATCGCCGATGGGCGGCCGTTTCGGGAATTGAATGTAATTTAACGCTAGCCCGAAGGGATGCTACCGTTGCTTGGTGGATTAAGCCGCCACCAAGCCGTCCTTACCAAGATACGCCTGAAGCCAGCCCAGCACCTGGGCCCAGCCTTCGGCATGCTTCGTCGCCGCAGCAGCGAGGCCGGCGAAGCCGCCATGGCAGATGGTGACGCGTGTGCCGCCGGCGATCGGCGCCAGCAGCCAGGCGACTTTGGTTTCGCGGCGGCCAAGCGTCGGATGGTCCCAGCCGTATCTCCGCGTCTGCACGATCCGGCGCGGCTCTTCGATCTCCAGGAATTCGCCGCTGGCGGGCAGGTGTCTGCCGGCCGCCGTCTCGACGGTGACGCTCCAGCGGCCGCCGACGTGGAGGTCGGCCGTCCATCCGGTCATCCGGTAGGTCTTGGCGGACCCCCACCAGCGCTCGACCTCACGTGTAACGAGCGCGTCAAAGATCCGCTCGGCCGGCGCGCAAACATCGGCGCTCGCCATAACGGTCTTGCCATTGGTCATGCTGTGCACCGCGGAACTGTACATCGCCTGTCTCCAGAAACGTTTCGCTATCGAAACAACCTCAAGTCTTCGACGCCGGGCGTGACAGGCCTTTGCCGGTTTCGAGCAGGCTCTTCAGGCTGGACAGGATGAGCGGCCAGCCGTTCGCCACATGGCCAAGCAGCTTGTGCGGTCCATCGGCTTCGTGTGTGACGGCGAGCTTCACCATCTCGCCCTCCTGCTCGATGGCGAAGGTGCAGCGTGTGTAGCCGTCCGCCTTGACCTCGGGCATGAACTCGTTGCGCCATTTGAGCACGATGCGCTTGGGTGGATCGATCTCGAGGACCTCGCCGCTGTCGGTGACGCGGCCGTCGGTGTAAACCATCTTCCACGCCGAACCTTGTTTCCAGTCGCTTAGCATCTGGGCGCCGAGGAAATATTGCCGATGGAACTCCGGCTCGGTCAGCGCTTGCCAGAGTTTTTCGGGCGAGGTGCGGATGTAGGTGACATAAACGAAAATGTTGCTCATCAGTCTTCCCTTTCGAGGCGTTTCTTCAAATCGCTGAGGGCGCCCAGTCGCCCCCGCTCGAATTTGCCGATCCAGCGTTCGGCGATCTCGTTGATGGGAACCGGATTCAGATAATGTTGCTTCTCGCGTCCCTTGCGGATGGTGGTGACGAGGTTTGCTTCTTCCAGGATCGCCAGATGCTTGGTCACCGCCTGGCGCGTCATGTCCATCTCACCGCACAGCGCGTTCAGCGTCTGCCCGTTCCTTGCATGAAGGCTGTCCAGTAATCGCCGGCGTGTCGGGTCGGCCAAGGCGCGAAAGACGGCATCCATGCTCATGACCTTAATATGCAACCATCTGGTTGCATGTCAAGAGGCAGAACCTTGGCCGAGGATGCGCAGGCAGAGGTCGCTGAAAGTGGATTTCAGCGCTTGCGGCCGAACCAGAATGCGTTGGGCATGCGCTCCATGCCGATACGCTCATAGAAGCCGACGGCGTCGGGCATGGAGATCAGGCTGATGGCGACGGACGGTCCGAGTTGCCGGCGTGCCTCATCCATCAGACCCTTGCCAATACCCAGCCCTTGCGCCGATGCAGAAACAGCGAGCTCGGAGATATAGCAGACCCAGGAGAAGTCGGTGATGCCGCGAGCGACACCGACCAGCGGCTTGCCTTCTGTGTCGAGACGCGCGGTGAGCACCAAATTGGCCGCTGACAACATCGCCTTCAATCGAGTGTTGTCATAGACGGGCCGTGTCTCGCCGAGGCCGGATTCCACTAGAACGCGGCGGAACTCGGCGATGCCGAGGCCCGGTTCGCTGGCGTAAAGGATCATGGATCGCGTTGTCATGTCGATAAAAGTGCACCATGGGCCGGTGGTTTTGAAGCGTTTTGTGTTTCGATCGACGACGGAAGTCCAGAAACAGCCGCCTTTTATTTGCCCGCGGCTTTGTGTAAACCGGGCGCCAGCAATTCCCCGCAACGAGAAGAAGACGGGCAAGAACCATGGAAAAATTCACCAAGCTCACCGGCGTCGCCGCGCCGATGCCGATCGTCAATGTCGACACCGACATGATCATCCCCAAGGATTATCTCAAGACGATCAAGCGCACCGGGCTCGGCACCGGCTTGTTCGCCGAAATGCGCTACAAGGACGACGGTTCGGAAAACCCGGACTTCGTGCTCAACAAGCCGGCTTACCGCAAGGCGCAAATCCTGGTCGCCGGCGACAATTTCGGCTGCGGTTCGAGCCGGGAACATGCGCCGTGGGCGCTGCTCGATTTCGGCATCCGCTGCGTCATCTCGACCTCGTTCGCCGACATTTTCTACAACAACTGCTTCAAGAACGGCATCCTGCCGATCACCGTCAGCGCTGAAGACCTGGAGAAGCTGATGGACGATGCGTCGCGCGGTTCCAACGCGACGCTGTCGGTCGATCTCGAGACCAAGGAAATCCGCGGGCCGGACGGCGGCGTGGTCAAGTTCGACCTCGACGAGTTCAAGCGCCACTGCCTGCTCAACGGGCTCGACGATATCGGTCTGACCATGGAGAAGGCTGGCGCCATCGCTTCGTTCGAGAAGAAGAATGCTGCTGAGCGCCCCTGGGCCTGAGCGGTACGATGACCTGGCCGCGACAGACCGGGTTCGTGGCGGCTGAACGGAGGGGACAGTCATGACACGTTCGCTTCTTGCAGGGGCCTGCGCGCTGGCGTGGATTCTGATGCCAGTGGCAGGCGCGCATGCACAGACCGATATGGTGCTCGTGCCGGCTGACGATGCGTCCGGCGGGGCCGACCAGGGCGCGTTGAGCAATGCGGCCCTAGCCGACAATGACAAACAGGCGCCGATCCCGTTCGAGGGTGGCCAGCTGACCATCACCCAGGAGGAAGAGTACGGGGAACGGGTGCTCGCCTTCGACGGCAAGGAACTGGCGCGCAATTACGACGTCTTCTTCGACAAGATCGTCGAGGTCGGCGGCGTCAAGGTGGCGCTGGTCGATGTCGGCGACGGCGGCAATCAATGCGGCCCGGCCAAGGTGATCGTGTGGAAGCCGGAAGGCGGCACGATCCAGACGACCACGGTCGAGCAGGATGAATGCGGCGCACCACCGGCCGCGATCTCCGACAGCGCCATCTTTTTCGTACCCTATCTTTTGCCGGGCGATTCCAAGCCGGCGCTGCAATGGTCGCCGACGGACGGGCTGACGACGTCCGGTAATCTGACCTACATGCCGGAGCCGGGCACGGACTGGAAAGACGTCGATCCGTCGAAATACGACAACATCATTGATGCCTTTCACAACGAGGCCGTCTACAGGCTAGCCGAGACGCTGCTCGGCAAGGACATGCCCGACATGGCGACCAGCCTGCTGGTCGGCGGCGGTACTGCGGAGACCGCTTCGGGCGCCTTTTTTGCCAGCGGCTGCGTGCCGCATGATTGCGGCGGCAATGACGGTTTCATGGCCGTCGACCCGGTCAACCATAAGCTCTATTTCGCCCGCCGCGGCGACAAGCCCGAGCCGGACGCGTGGCCGGCGGTGAGTACATGGCCGGCCGACGTCAAGGAAGCGCTGGACAAGGCGCTGGGGTCGGCGAATTAAGGTTTCGACAAGGGGTCGCAACTGCGCATTCGTCATCCTCGGGCTTGAGCCGAGGATCCATGCCGCGACCGTTGTCGGAAGGCGCGGCTGAGCAGAAATTCTGCACCGTGGCAAAGCCCATGATGTCTCGGCATGGATCCTATGGTCTACGCTGCGTCGCTACGCTCCTTGCTCCGCCATAGGATGACGACGGATAGATGCTCCGGCCAATCTCCAAGGTTTGCGTCTTGCCGCCTCGTGACAACAATTTGCCTAGCTTGGCTCATGACCCGCCCGGCCCCTCTGCTAGACGACGCTCAGCAACCCAACGAGGCCGCCCCATGCGCACACTCATCTCGACCGGTTCGCCCTTCGAGAAGACCGCCGGCTATTCGCGCGCCGTGGTGCAGGGCGACTGGTGTTTCGTCTCCGGAACGACCGGCTACGATTATGCCACTATGACGATGCCGGAGACGGTCGAGGCACAGACGCGTAATTGCCTCTCTACCATCGCCAAGGCACTGCAAGACGGCGGCTTCGAGATGGCCGATGTGGTGCGGGCACATTACTATATCACCGATGCGGCTTTCGTGGATGTGGTGTTCCCGATCCTCGGCGAGGCCTTTGGCGAGATCAGGCCGGCGGCAACGATGATCGTGTGCCAGCTCAACAAGCCGGAGATGAAGATCGAGATCGAGGTGACGGCGCTGCGGCGCACAGCCTGATGCCTGTCACGGTTGCGACAACGACACGGTTAGCACGAGGATCGGCCCATGGTGAAGATCAGGCGCATCGTTGCAAACATAGACACGCAGGATATCGCGGCGGCAAAACCCTTCTATCAGGATGTGCTCGGCCTCGATCTCAAGATGGATATGGGCTGGATCGCTACCTACGGCTCGCAAGAGACGATGTCCGTGCAGGTCAGTTTCATGGCCGAAGGGGGGTCAGGAACGCCGGTGCCGGACATCTCTATCGAAGTCGACGACGTCGATGCCGCGCTTGAAAGCATGAGGACGGCCGGCTTTGCCATCGAATACGGTCCGGCGGACGAACCCTGGGGCGTGCGGCGCTTCTTCGTACGCGACCCGTTCGGCAGGCTGGTCAATATTCTTTCGCATCTGTAGGCGTTTTGGCTTGAGCATCGGATTCTGCCAAACCCGGTTTCCACTTTTGGGTCCGATGCTCTGAACCGCAGGCTTGCGCGCCGGCTGCTTGGCGTTTAGCAAGGCCGCGTTCATGCGCTAAACAATCGGGACGGTTCTCATGGCTTCGAAAAATCTTCTCCTGCTTGCCGGCGACGGCATCGGCCCCGAGGCGATGGCCGAGGTGAAGAAGCTGATCGCCGCCATGAACGACAGGCTCGGCAGCGATTTCGTCACCGATGAGGGCCTTGTCGGCGGCTGCGCCTATGACGCGCATGGCGCGGCGATCTCCGATGCCGACATGGCCAAGGCGATGGCCGCGGACGCAGTGCTGTTCGGCGCCGTCGGCGGACCGAAATGGGATGCGGTGCCTTACGAGGTGCGCCCGGAGGCGGGTCTGCTGCGGCTGCGCAAGGACATGGAGCTGTTTGCCAATCTCAGGCCGGCAATCTGCTATCCGGCGCTGGCGGCGTCCTCCTCGCTCAAGCAGGAGGTGGTCGAAGGGCTCGATATCCTCATCGTGCGCGAGCTCACCGGCGGCGTCTATTTCGGCGAGCCGAAGCAGATCATCGATCTCGGCAACGGCCAGAAGCGCGGCATCGACACCCAAGTCTACGATACGTTTGAGATCGAGCGCATTTCGGGCGTTGCCTTCGAGTTGGCACGCACGCGCAAGAACCACGTCACCTCGATGGAAAAGCGCAATGTGATGAAATCTGGCGTGCTGTGGAACGAGGTCGTCACCCAGACGCACAAGGCGCGCTATGCCGACGTCAAGCTCGATCACATGTTGGCCGATGCCGGCGGCATGCAGCTGGTGCGCTGGCCGAAGCAGTTCGACGTCATCGTCACCGACAATCTGTTCGGCGACATGCTGTCCGACATCGCCGCCATGCTGACCGGCTCGATCGGCATGCTGCCGTCCGCCTCTCTCGGCGCGCCGGATGCGAAGACAAAAAAGCGCAAGGCGCTCTACGAGCCGGTGCACGGCTCGGCACCCGACATCGCCGGCAAGGGCATCGCCAATCCGATCGCCATGATCGCCTCCTTCGCCATGTGCATGCGCTATTCCTTCGGCATGGTTGAAGAGGCCGACCGGCTGGAAGGCGCGATCGCCGCCGTTCTCGACCAGGGCTTGCGCACCAGGGATATTCATTCGCCGGGGATGACCGAGGTCGGCACCGCTGAGATGGGCGACGCGATCATCGCCAAGTTCCTGGGCTGATCCCGTGTCGGTCGACGTCCGCTGGGCGACGACCGGGGATGCCGCGGCCGCCATGCTTTGCGAAATGGCGGTGCATTACCGGCAGCCGCCACTCGACGCCAGCCAAGCTTTGTCGGCGGCGCAGAAATGGCTTGGCGACGAAAGTCCGGCCTAACCGCATTTTGCGCTCGCCTTCGTCGATGGTGAAGTTTGCGGGCTGGCCTCGGTTGCGATCGCGCATCCCGGCATCGATCTCGAACGGCTGCTGTTCCTTAAGGACCTATTCGTACGCGATGATGCCCGCAATGGCGGTGTCGGTCGAGCGCTGATGGCATTCTTTGCCGGCCATTGCCTGCGCCAAGGCATCGGCCGCATCGACCTGACCACCGAGGACTGGAACGAGCGTGCGCTGCGCTTCTACGTCAGACTCGGGGCGGAGCGCCAGGGCCGGAAGGTCTTCCTCAGGCTTTCGAGCGAGGCGCTGAAGGCGACCGCTAAACCCTGACGCCCGCCGGCACCGACCCCCAAGGGTTTTCACCGACCTTGGATGGGATAAGCCCAAGCGCCAACAGACCCAGCGTGTTGAAGCCGGGAACGAAGTACAGCAAAACGAACCAGCCGCTCAGGCCGATGTCGTGCAGGCGTCGTACCATAAGGGCAAACCACGGCAGGACAGTCAGTAGCAGGAACACGAAGGCTGGCGCATAACCCAAAGCTCCAAATTCCAGGTCGCCTCTGACAGCTGTGATCGCTGCATTGATGAGGACGCCGAACGCAAGAAGCGCGAAGAACACGGTCAGCGTGAGCAGAAAAAAGCCCCAAAATTCCTTGCGGCGGGCGCGGCCGGTGAAGCTGACATGTCTCACTTTGAATGCGCGCCAGAAATAAGCCCATAATCCGGTGGATTGGGCAGGTTCAACGCCGTTGGGAATGAGGCTGCGGGATTCGGCAGCCCTTGGCCTTCCTGCAATGACGGCGCGCGCAGTCCCATCGTCCGGCTGGAACTCGACGGGTGCGCCTCTGACCAACGCCACGCCGGGACTCAGATCCTCATGCCCGACGATGTAACGCTTGCCGTCGGCTCCATTGATGTATCCGAAACCCTGATCCTGGTCATAATGATAAATCGCGCCGCGCATTGCTTGCCCCCAAATACTGTGCCGTACGGATACTATCCAAGGTTGTTTTCAATTGCAATATGCACGCATTACATGTGCGAATGGAGCGGCTGCTAGGCACGGCGCCGGCTAAACCCTGACGCCTGCCGGCACCGGACCCCACTGGTTTTCACGTGCCTGTGTCGGGATCAGCGCGAAGATCAGGATGATCACGGTGCCGAAGGTCGGGATCAGGAAAAGCAGGAAGAGCCAGCCGGTCAGGCCGATGTCGTGCAGGCGACGCACGTTCAGCCCGAACCATGGCAGGGCTGTCGCCAGCAGGAAGACGCCGAAAAGGCCGACCGTTACTGCCGGCAATTCACTGTTGTCGAGATTGCCCATGGCGTCATCGATGAAGACGCCGAGTCCTATGACCACGATCAGCGCGATCGTCCAGAACAGGCAATAGCCCCAATATTCCTTGCGGCGGGCACGGCCGGCGAAGTTGAAGTAATTCTCGGTCAGACCCAGCCAGAAATAGTTCCACAGGCCGGCGGATTCGGCCGGACTTTGTTCAGCGGAACGGCCGAAATGTTGCGGCTGACGTGCCGCTGGCGCATTGCCGGCCTGAGATGGCGCGGCGGTTGCAGTGGAGGCGTCGGCAGGCGCACTGCGAGGTTGGATCGAAAAAACATCGCGTGCCCGTCCGCCAGCCGGCTGGAATTCGACGGTCGTACCTCCGGCAACCGATGCTTCGCGGCGCAAATCTTCACGCGCCAAAGTGTAGCGGTTGCCGTCGGCTCCGGTGATGAAACCAAAACCCTGGTCTTCGTCGTAATGAAGAACTTCGCCGCGCATGTCCTGCCCACCCCATTTCCCCGCCCCAGACTGTGCAAAGTTCCGGCAGACCGCAAGGGGCGTGCGGAAATGGAGAGTGTTGGCTATTTACCCCGGCCGTTTCTTCGATTTCTTGTGTTTCGCAGGTCCGCCTTCGAACTTCGCCTTGGCCGGTTTCCCGGCCCAGGGCCTCGCCTCGAATGCCGGGCGCTGGTCGGCCGGTGCGCGCTTCTCGAATTTGGGCGCATGCTGATCGAAGGTGCGCTTGCCGCGGTGCGGCTTCTTGTCGGGCCTTGGTTCCTGATAGCCGGCTCGCGACAAATCCGGCGTAGCGTCCAGCCGCTTGACCGCAATGTTGCCCTGCAGCTTGCGGTCGGGACCGATCGCAGCGAGGAAGCGCTCGGCCCAGTCCGCCGCGATCTGCACGAAGGTTTCCTCCGGCTGCATCTTGATCGCGCCAATCTCGCGCTTGGAAATGCCGCCTGTCCGGCACAGCATCGGGATCAGCCAGCGCGGCTCGGCGTTCTGCCGGCGTCCGACCGACAGCGAGAACCAGACGCTGTCGCCGAAATCGTCGCGGCGGCTCGCTGCCTCGTCGCGGCGGGCGGCTCCGTCGCCAGCGGGTCTGTCGCCGGACGGCGTGAACGGAGCGACGTCCAAGAGATCCTCGGGCGCCGAGCGGCTGGAGCGGCAGAGACGCACGAAGGCCGCCGCCACCAGTTCGGCGCCACGTTGGTCGAGAAGCGCGTTGACGAAGCCGCGCTCATCGTCCGTCACCGGCTCGCTGAAGACCGGGTCGGCGAGGATGCGTTCGTCGTCGCGGCGCAAGACGTCGTCGGCCGAAGGCGGGCTCGCCCACGTCGCCGCAAGGCCGGCGCTTTGCAGCAGGCGTTCGGTGCGCCTGCGGGCATTGTTGGGCACGATCAGCGCGCTGACGCCCTTGCGTCCTGCCCGTCCCGTCCGCCCGCTTCGGTGCAGGAGCGTCTCCGGGTTGGTCGGCAAGTCGGCGTGGATGACCAGCTCGAGGTTGGGCAGGTCGATGCCACGTGCCGCGACGTCGGTGGCGATGCAGACTTTTGCGCGGCCGTCGCGCATCGCCTGCAGCGCGTGGCTGCGCTCGTTCTGGCTAAGCTCGCCGGACAGCGCCACGACGGAAAAGTTGCGGTTGTTGAAGCGCGCCGTCAGATGGTTGACGGCGGCGCGGGTGTTGCAGAACACCAGCGCGTTCTTGGCTTCGTAAAAGCGCAGCACGTTGATGATGGCGTTTTCGCGATCCGCCTGGGCGACGCTCAGCGCCCGGTATTCGATGTCGAGATGTTGTTTCTCCTCGCCACCAGCCGAGATGCGTACCGCATCGCGCTGGTAGCCCTTGGCCAGCGTGGCGATGGAGCGCGGCACAGTGGCGGAAAACATCAGCGTGCGGCGATCGGCAGGGGCAGCATCGAGGATGAATTCCAGATCCTCGCGAAAGCCGAGGTCGAGCATCTCGTCGGCTTCGTCGAGCACCACTGCCTTGAGCGCCGACATGTCGAGCGAGTTGCGGGTGATGTGGTCGCGCAGGCGGCCGGGCGTGCCGACGACGATGTGGGCACCGCGTTCCAGCGTGCGCCGCTCGGTGCGCATGTCCATGCCGCCGACGCAGGACGCCACCGTGGCGCCGGTCAGTTCGTAAAGCCATTCCAACTCGCGCGTCACCTGCAGGGCCAGCTCCCGCGTCGGCGCGACGGCCAGTGCCAGGGGTGCCGCCGCGTGGGAAAAGCGCTCCGCGCCATCGAGAAGGGTCGGCGCCAAAGCCAGCCCGAAGGCGACGGTCTTGCCGGAGCCGGTCTGGGCCGAAACCAGCGCATCGGCCTGGCCAAGCTCGAGAACCGCCTTCTGCACCGGCGTCAGCTCGACATAGCCGCGTTTTTCCAGCGCCTTTGCCAGCGCGGGAACAATAGCTTCGAAATTGGACATCTTGCTCTTTCGAAATTCGGATTCTTAAATACCCGGCGACGGGTAAATGTCGGCAAGCGCCACGGACGGGCGCCACGAGCCAGACGATACCCGTTCGTACTTGGTGCCGATGTCATTGTACAGGGCGGGCGGGTCGGCCTGGTTGCGATTGACTCTGGACGCAAACCGCGTAAAAGCCGGCACCGAACGGGATAGTTTCGATGCGCGGCCTTCTGATGGCGCTCCTTGCATTCGACATCCCCGGCCCCAATGCGAACCATTGGGCCGGGTGCGTCGGTGCGTCTCCTCGTTCCAGCAAACCCACGTTGTTGCTCAAAAAAACCGGCAAAACGACCACCAAAACGGTCTGATTCCCTTGGCCTAACCACCCTCTCCCGGGTCCGGCCCGGGGGTTGAAACCCGCATCGGCCGGCGGGTTTTCTCCAGAAACCGAGCGGAGAGGGACAGGAGATTTCGATGAGTTTCAAGGTTGCGATCGTCGGCGCCACGGGCAATGTGGGCCGGGAAATGCTCAACATACTGGAGGAACGTGGCTTTCCGGTGAGCGAGGTGGTGGCGCTGGCCTCGCGGCGCAGCCAGGGCACGGAAGTGTCGTTCGGCGACCGCACGCTGAAGGTCAGGGCGCTCGACCAATATGATTTTTCAGACACCGACATCTGCATCATGTCGGCTGGCGGCAACGTCTCGAAGGAATGGTCGCCGAAAATCGGCAAGCAGGGCTGCGTCGTCATCGACAATTCGTCGGCCTTCCGTTACGATCAGGACGTGCCGCTGATCGTTCCGGAAGTGAACCCGGATGCGATCTCGCTGTTCACGCGCAAGAACATCATCGCCAACCCGAACTGCTCGACGGCGCAGCTGGTCGTGGCGCTGAAGCCGCTGCATGACGCTGCCACCATCAAGCGCGTCGTCGTCGCCACCTACCAGTCGGTCTCCGGCGCCGGCAAGGAAGGCATGGACGAATTGTTCACGCAGACGCGCGCGGTGTTCGTCGCCGACACCGTCGACGTCAAGAAGTTCACCAAGCGTATTGCCTTCAACGTCATCCCGCATATCGACGTCTTCCTCGACGACGGCTTCACCAAGGAAGAGTGGAAGATGGTGGCCGAGACCAAGAAGATGCTCGACCCCAAGATCAAGCTGACGGCGACCTGCGTGCGGGTGCCGGTGTTCATCGGTCATTCGGAAGCGGTCAACATCGAGTTCGAAAAGCCGATCACCGCCGATGAGGCGCGCGAGATCCTGCGCGAGGCGCCGGGCTGCCAGGTCATCGACAAGCGCGAGGACGGCGGCTACATCACGCCACTGGAATCGGCCGGCGAGGACGCCACCTTCATCTCGCGCATCCGCGAGGATTCGACCATCGACAACGGCCTTTCGATGTGGATCGTCTCCGACAATCTGCGCAAGGGCGCGGCACTCAATGCGGTTCAGATCGCCGAGCTGCTGGTCGAGCGCGGGCTGATCCAGCCAAAGAAGAAGGCGGCGTAGTTTCGCTCACGGCCGTATCGCCGCTAACGCGGCTGGCCTCCGCGGGGCGCCGGACGACCGGCGGCCTGCGGTCACAGGCTCGGCCTTCGCGATCTCTGCTCAGCTTGCTTTTCGCTCACGGGCCGCATCGCCGCTTCGCGGCTGGCCCTCCGCGGGGGCGCCGGACGACCGGCGGCCTGCGGTCGCAGGCACGGCCTTCGCGATCTCTGCTCAGCTTGCTTTTCACGGGCCGTATCGCCGCTAACGCGGCTGGCCTCCGCAGGGCGCCGGACGACCGGCGGCCTGCGGTCTTAGGCACGGCCTTCGGCCGCGATTTTTGCTCAGCCTGCTTTTCGCTCACGGGCCGCATCGCCGCTATCGCGGCTGGCCCTCCGCGGGGGCGCCGGAAGGCCGGCGGCCCGCAGTCGCGGGCTCGGCCTTCGGCCGTTAGCGCCCTTCTCCCCGCTCACGGGGAAAAGGTTCCGGCAGGAGGATGAGGGGCAGCGCAGGCGTCTCAAATGGCCAGCAAGGTGCCGGCGTCACAGCCGGTTCTCCTCCGCTAGTCCAACAGCAACTCCAGCGCCTCCTCCGCCCGGTCGGCGGGCACGAACAGGTGATCGTGGTAGAAGGCCGAGACCGGATTGACGCCGATGCCGGCCGCGGCCAGCCGCGCGGTGCTGGCGGCGAGGAAGCCGACCGCGTCCAGCGACGAATGGATGTTCAGCGTCAGCATCCGGCAGCGGAACACGGTTTTCAGTCCAGCGGCCTTGGCATGGTCTTCATGCACGATCAGCGTAATGCCCTCGCGCTCGCGAAATAGCATCACCGGGTGGAGCCTGTCGGGAACGGGCGCATCGTGGCAACGTGGTGAACACATGAACCCCGGCAAGCAATTCCGGCGTCATTGCCGCCAGCAACTGTTTCAGGTCGGTCTCTCCGGCCATCGATTGCTTTCGTTGTGCGACTAGGCGGCTGCTGCGTCGAGCGCTCGAAGACACTTCTATGGATTTTCGATAACGCCCTCCACCTCACCCCGCAAGGTGGACTTGGCCAGGTTCGTTGCTGACTGAACGTACACACCCAAGGTTCGCCGCTGGAGTGAAAAGAACTGGAGGCATGTCGGATCGCCGTAATGGGCCGCGTCCTTGGTTCGAGCTGGCGGAGGAGCCAGTGCTCACAACGACCGGAGGGAACATCAATGACCATGTCTCAGGCAGCACCCGTCTCATCGCGTGCCTTGTGGGCCGGCCGCGTGCTCAGCGCCGTCGTCGTGCTGTTCATGATCTTCGACGGCGTGATCAAGCTACCGCCGCTCGAAATCGTCACCCAGACCATGGTGCAGCTCGGCTGGCCGGCCGATGCCAATGTCTCGCGCATTCTCGGCATCATCGGACTGGTCTCGACAGCGCTTTACGCGCTGCCGCGCACCTCGGTGCTCGGCGCCATCCTGCTCACCGCTTATCTCGGCGGCGCCGTCGCCACGCATGTGCGGATCGGCAGCCCTTTGTTCTCGCACATACTGTTCGGCGTCTATCTCGGCGCCATCCTCTGGGGTGGCCTGTATCTGCGCGATCCAAGGGTGCGCGGGTTGTTCCCATTCAACCAATAGCGGCGACTTCGAAAGCCGTTCGATGATGGCCACGCCGCCAGAGCGGGCGCGATCTGCCGCCGCTTTTCTACTCTTTGGATCAAATCGAGTTGGATCAAATCGAGCGCCGCCGGGCGGCAGCCGATCTTCTTCTTTGGATCAAATCGCCTGGTTGCGAGTTAGGAGGTTCAGCGGCGAGGACGGCACCCTGTTGGAGAGGAACGACAATGAAAAAGGTGATGATCTTGATGGCCTTGCTGGTACCGCTCGGTGCCTGCTCCCGCACTGAGCAAGGCGCGGCAGTTGGTGGCCTGGGCGGTGCGGCGGTCGGCGCCGCGGTGGCCGGCAACCCAACCAAGGGCGCGGTGATCGGTGGTGCGGCCGGCGCTTTGGCCGGTGCGCTGATCGGCCGTGCCAGCGAAAGCGGCCAGTGCCGTTATCGCGATCGTAACGGTCGTGTGTACGTTGCGAGTTGCCCAGAGGGCTATTGATCGGGCCGCACCATGCGGACGAACAGCAAAACGGCGGGCAAGGCCCGCCGTTTCGTGGTTGTGGAGATGATTTATTCGGCGCTGGCGGCTTCCGCCTCGGCCGGCGCGGCTGCAGCGGCGGCAACGGCCGCGGCGGCATCTTCCTGCGCCTTCTTCAGCAAGGCTGCGCGCTCCTGCGCCTTCTTGCCGGGCTCGGCCTTCTTCGGGTTGGAGCGGGCTTCGCGCTTGGCGATGCCGGCTTCATCGAGGAAGCGCAGCACGCGGTCGGTCGGCTGGGCGCCATGCGACAGCCAATGCTTGACGCGCTCGGCGTCGACCTTGACGCGTTCGCCGTCCTTGGGCAGCAGCGGGTTCCACGAGCCTAGCGACTCGATGAAACGACCGTCACGCGGCGAACGCGCGTCGGCGACGACGACATGGTAATAGGGACGCTTCTTCGAGCCCGCACGGGCCAATCGGATTTTCAGTGGCATTTCTCTTCTCCTAAAAGCTCTGATTTGGTTGATCGGTTGGTGGCTGGTCCTCAGCCGGTTTTCGTCACGCCGTTGGATGCGGCGATCTGCTCGTGATGGCGGATCACTTCGCGGACGACGAAGTTCAGAAATTTCTCCGCGAAATCCGGGTCGAGATGGGCGTCCTTGGCCAGTTGGCGAAGACGGGCGATCTGCTCCTGCTCACGCGCCGGGTCGGCAGGCGGCAGGCCATGTTCCGCCTTCAGCACACCGACTGCCTTGGTGCAGCGGAAGCGCTCGGCCAGCATGTGGATCAGCGCCGCGTCGATGTTGTCGATCGAGGCGCGATAATTGGCCAGCGCCGCACGTGCGTCCGCCATGTCCTTCTCTTCGTTCATGGCGCCCTCACTTCTTCTTGCCGAGGCCATTCTTGCCAAGCATTGGCAGCCCGCCACCGCCCGGCAGGCCGGGAAGTTTCATGCCGCCGGGCAGCCCAGGCAGGCCACCGCCACCGGGAAGACCGCCGGGCAGGCCCTTCATGCCGCCGAGCCCGGCCGCCTGCGCCTGCTTCTGCAAGGCTTCGAGCTGCTTGGGGTCCATCTTGGAGAGATCCGGCATGCCGCCGCCCATCATGCCGCCTCCGGGACCGCCTGGGCCGCCAGGCATCATGCCGCCGAGCCCCATCTTGGAAGCGAGGCCGCCCATCATGCCGCGCATCAGGCCGCCGCCTTTGCCCTTGCCGCCCATCGCCTTCATCATGTCGGCCATGCCGCGATGCATCTTCAACAGTTTGTTGATTTCGGCCGCGTCGGTGCCCGAGCCGGCGGCGATGCGCTTCTTGCGCGAGTGCTTCAGAATATCGGGGTTGGCGCGCTCCGCCTTGGTCATCGACGAGATGATGGCGAGCTGGCGGCCGAACATCTTGTCGTCGAGACCGGCGGCGGCCATCTGATCCTTCATCTTGCCCATACCGGGCATCATCCCCATGATGCCCCCCATGCCGCCCATTTTCGACATTTGCTGAAGCTGGCCGGCGAGGTCGTTCAGGTCGAACTTGCCCGACTGCATCTTCCTGGCCATCGCCGCCGCCTGTTCGGCGTCGATGTTCTCGGCCGCCTTCTCGACGAGGCTGACGATGTCGCCCATGCCGAGGATGCGGTCGGCGATACGCTTGGGATGGAATTCCTCCAGCGCGTCCATTTTTTCGCCGGTGCCGATCAGCTTGATCGGCTTGCCGGTAACGGCGCGCATCGAGAGCGCCGCACCACCGCGGCCGTCGCCGTCCATGCGGGTCAGCACGAGGCCGGTGATGCCGACGCGCTCGTCGAAGCTTTTTGCCAGATTGACGGCGTCCTGGCCGGTCAGCGAATCGGCAACCAGCAGGATCTCGTGCGGCGACGACATCTTCTTGATGTCGGCCATCTCGACCATCAGCGGCTCGTCGATGTGGGTGCGGCCGGCAGTGTCGAGGATGACGACGTCATGGCCGCCGAGCTTGGCCGCCTGCACGGCGCGGCGGGCGATATCGACCGGCGTCTGGCCGGCGACGATCGGCAATGTGGCGACCTTGACCTGCTCGCCGAGCTGGCGGAGCTGCTCTTGCGCGGCGGGACGCCGCGTGTCGAGCGAGGCCATCAAAACCTTCTTGTTTTGACGGTCGGTGAGGCGCCTGGCGATCTTGGCCGAGGTCGTCGTCTTGCCGGAACCCTGCAAGCCGACCATCATGATGACGACCGGAGCCGGTGCATTGAGATCGATGGCGACGCCCTCGGCGCCGAGCATCTCGACCAGTTCGTCATGGACGATCTTGACGACCATCTGGCCGGGCTTGATCGACTTGACCACGGCGGCGCCGACGGCCTTCTCGCGCACCTTGTCGGTGAAGGAACGCACCACTTCCAGGGCCACGTCGGCCTCGAGCAACGCACGGCGCACCTCGCGCAGCGCCGCCGAGACATCAGCCTCCGACAAGGCGCCGCGGCCGGTGAGGCCATTCAGGATCGAACCAAGGCGCTCTTGCAGGGACTCAAACATTGGTCAACCCACCGCGCGACAGCGCCTTGGATTGATTTTGATCCCTGTCGGGCCGATGGCCCTCCACGCTTCTTGTGCGTTCCTGTAGCGATTCAAACATTCTTTTTCCTTTTCCCTGGCACCCGGATGTGCCCGAGAGGTAATGCGTTCGCGCCAACTGTCCAAACAAAAGCCGGTCCGGGCAAAAGCCCAAAGCCAAAAAGCACCCGGGGGCGCACAGCGCTGCCGGGTGTTGGCCTCCGGGATCGATTTACAGCACTTCACCTCAAGGAGGTTTCGGCGTCCCGGTCGGTTTGCTCGGAGGAATACTCGTCGCGGATTTCGCGGCGTGTAGACAGGAAATCGGCCGCAGAGTCAAGCTTTGGTCAGGCTTTGCGCCAAATATGCTCGGGGCGGCCAGGCAAGGCGCATCAGCGCACGCCGCCGGCGAGCGGCATATCCGGCTCGACCTTCAGCGGTGAGCGCGGATGCAAAAGCAACAGAACAGTCAACAGGCTGCTGACGATGCCGATCACGGCGATGAGGACGGCGTCTAAAGTCGTCCAGCCGGCGGATTCGAGCGGCTTGGCGTTGAACAGGGCGAAGGAATTATAGCTTTGCTGGTGCGAAATCAGCAGGAAACCGGTCAGATTGTTGCCGAGATGGGCGCCGAAGCCGGCACCGAGATTGCCGGTCGCATAGACCAGAAGGGTCAGCAACAGCGCAAAGGCGGCGATCGAGGCCAGCACGCAGGCATTGATGGCGGCGCTCGAACCTGGGCTCCAGTGCAGGGCGGTGAACAGCAATCCCGGCAGCAGCGCCCAGATGAAAGGGTTCTGGAACCGGCTCGCCAGGCCCCTGAGCAGATAACCGCGAAAAAGCATCTCCTCCGACGAGGTCTGCAGAAAGGTCAGGGCGGCGATCGGGATCAGGAACAAAAGCCACGAGGACAGGCCGATCGCGCCGCGCGCGATGTCGGGCTGCAAACCATAAAGCAGGATCTCGGAAAGCAGCGAGGTGATCAGCACCGCGGTCAACCCTTTCAGGAACCCCGCCCAAGAAATGCGCCGGCTGACGCCAATCAGGGCGGTCAGCTTCTCGCGATGGATCCAGCGCATTGCAGCCCAAAGGCCGAGCCAGATTCCGACAAATGAAGCCAGCGCCGCGAGGATGCCCGCAGGAGAGGCCATGAAATCCTGCACCGCTCCTCCACCTGGCGAGGCGGTGCCAGATGACGCCTGCCAAACGGCAAAGGCATATGTGCCGCCGAACAGCACGGCGGCAGTGATTCCGAGCCAGAACAGGATGACCACCACCGCTCCAAGCAGAAGCCGCGGCAAAGTGGTCTTGTTGTTGGTGGTGTGCCGGTACTGTTGGAAGGCGGTTGGGTCGATCGTCACGCGGGCTCGCTGGCTGGTGCTTCGGCTCGCAAGGTCTAGAACATCGGCCGCAATGTGGAAACCGGTATTGCAGCGGCAGTACCGGCTTGTGGCAGTGTCGGCAGTGCGAGCGGCCGCCGCTATAGGCGACCGCCCTGTTTGTATCGTCAGCGCTCGACGTACATGATGCGCCTGGTGCCTGGATCGACCAGTGCCGGCTGGCCGTTCACATAGACATAGCGGTAATCATAGTCCGGAATCTCGCGCAGCTCGACGGTGTCAGGCAACGTCGCGCCGGTCACCACCTCGCCCTCGAGATAGACCGGTTCGAGCCGATGCGTACGGACATAGGTGCGGATCTCGGCCGGCGGTCTGCGGATAGGCTCGATCGCCTCGCCGGCAACGATCGCTCCGGTATAGGTGTCGGAATATTCGGCGCTATCGGCAGGCGGTGTCACGACGGCAATGTCAGCGCTGGCCGGACGCTGTGTCAGGACCACACGGCTGCCGCCGAAATCGGCCGTCACATAGTCGGAATAGACCCAGCCCTGGCCGTTGGCCTCGGCGATGGTGCACCATTTGCTATTGGCGATGCAGCCGTCGAGCGTCGCCGACTGGCCGGCCGCGAGCACACCGATGACCGGATATTGCGGGCCGGGGCCGGCGCGTACATTGAGATCGGTGATGGCCGAGACGGCGGTGTCGGCCAAAGCAGAGCCCGACATCGCTATGAGCGCTCCGGCCACCGCCGGAAACAATATGCGTTTCATGGTTTTCTCTCCGTTTCACAGTCCCTCGGGACCGAAAACGAAGCAAAGCCGCATGCGTTCCGGCTAAAAGGCTTCGGCCGGCTCACGATTTGTTCCAGTCGTTTTCGGCAGGTCGGTCAAAAGCTCGTGAACAAAAGCAAGTTTTTGCGCCGCCACGTCCGAGATGACGAAGGGATAGAGATCGGGCAGGCCCATACAGCGGTTGATCGAGTTGGACGCCTCCGACAGCACCAGCCAGCGCTCGAGAATCCTTTCGAAGGGCTCTGGCCTGGGGGCGGGTTCCGATGGTGCCGGCTGCAACTTGCCGCCGGTATCGGCGCGCGGCAGCTCGTTGGCTTCAACGGTCTCCAACCGGCCGAGCGGGAAATTCAGGGCATGCACCATCTCCAGCGTGTCGGTGATGTGCATGTGATGCGCCCATGTCTCGGCCCAGTCCTCCCATGGGTGCGACGTCGCATAGGCGGAGATATGGCGCTGCTGCCAGTCGGGCGGCGCGCCATCGGCATAATAGGTCTTCAGCGCCTGTTCGTAATCGGCGCGCTCGTCGCCGAACAAAGCGCGAAAACCGGCAAGCCTTTGCGGATCGTCGCGGATCAGGCGGTCCCAGTAATAATGGCCGAGTTCATGGCGGAAATGGCCGAGCAGCGTGCGGTAGTTCTCGCCCATCTCGACGCGCCGTCGCTCGCGCTCTGCCGAATCCGCCTCGGCGACGTTGAGCGTGATCCGGCCGTTGTCGTGGCCGGTCAAGATACGCTCGCCGCCGGGACCGCCGCCGATCGGATCGGCAAGAAAATCGAAAGCGAGGCCGATCTCGTCGCCGGGATTCTGCTTGGGTGCGACCGGCAGGCCGAAGGCGAGCAGCGAATACACGGCACGCTTCTTTGCCGCCTCGACACGGATCCAGCGGCGGCGGTTGCCGTCGACCGACAGATCCGGAATCAGCTGGTTCAGCGCACAGGCGCGGCAGAAGGCGTGGCCGGGCTCCGCCATCCAGTTGCAGGCGCATTCGTCGGCATTGGTGCAATGGAAGACGTCGTCGCCGGACAGCGCGAAGCGCGCATGCTCGGGATCGTAGACCACGAGGCTGGCGCAGTTCAGGCATTGCGCGTTCTCGAAATAGAGACGGTGGCCGCAATGCGGGCAGTCGAAAAGCTTCATTGGCGTCTCAAATCATTCGAAATGCGAAGGACAATACGAACAGGAGAACGCCAAACGCCTGTCAGCTGCCCACGTTCCTGCCGGCCGACGCTATTTTGCCGCAAGCTGGGCGACGACCTCCTTGGCCACTGCCGCGCCCGATAGCCTGGCGCCGCCGCAGGTCTGCATCAGCGGACCGGCCAAATGCTCGCCGGCGAAGAAGATCTTTTCCGCCACCGGCTGCATCAGCGTGGCGCGCGCTTGCGAGCGGCCTGGCCGCGCCGCCGCATAGGCGCCGCGCACGAACCGCTCAGCGCCCCAATTGGTCATCATCGCGCGTCCGACATGTTTTCGCACGTCGCCGCCAAAGATGCCGCAGAGCCGGTCGACGACGAAGTCGATGCCGGCCGCCTCGCCCGCCGCCGACATCTCCCAGGCGAAATCGCCGCCGACGAAACCGACCATCAGATCGAGGTCGAAGGGAAAGCAGAGGAAGTAGATGTCGTGTCTGGCCAGCCGCTCGATCAGCAAATCGTCGAACGGCTCCAGGCCGAGCCTTGTACCGGATATTTCGACCGGCAGCTTGGTCAGCATGCCCATCGGCAGGTCGAAGAAGGCGGCGAAATGCGCGTCGGGGAGTGCAGGCGAGAACGCAATCTCCTCGAAGGCGAGCACTGCCGGCGAGGCGGTGACGATAACCGCCTTGGCGCAGATGGTACCGCGATCGGTGACGCAGGCTACGCCCGGCCCATCCCAGACGATCTTGCGCACCGGCGTCGACAGTTCCACCGGCACATCGGCGCCGAAGCGCGCAACCAGCGTACCGAAGCCTTCCCTGGTGAAATAGTTCGGATCGAGATCGGCGGCGGCCTGAAAGTCGCGGATCGATATCTCGTCCTCGTCGGCGCCGAAATCCATCGGCCCGGCGAAGGTTGCGGCGGCGCGCGGCGCGTGTCCCTTGGCGAGCAATGCCGAAAGACGGTCGTCGTCGCCTTCCCTCACCTGATGTGCCGCCACCAGTTCGAACAGCCTTGCGTCGGCCACCTTCATCGCCGCCTCTTCGGCTTCGCTTGCCTTTCGCTCGCGGTAGTAGAGATGATCGACATTCATGTCGTGATGGTGAAGCGTCCAGGCGGCGGCTTTCGCCTCGGGAAAATAAGGATTGCGGTCCGCGGCATGCAACCAGGCGCAGCCGATGTCGAACGGCACGCCGAAATGCTGATCGCTGGTCCAGGCGCGGCCGCCAATGCGGTTCATCGCTTCCAACAATTTGAAGGAAAAACCGGCAGCGCGCAGGGTCTTGGCAGCCGAAAGCCCGGCTGAACCGGCGCCGATGATCACGACATCAACGTCTTCCATGCTTATTCTGCCCCCGCCACAATAATTACTTGATCGTAGGCAAATTCCCGGGCGTCCGCCAGTGTGGTGGATTTGAGGTTCCTGCTGTATTGAGTGCATCGGCGTGGCGCCGGGGCAGTGACAAGCAGGTGTTTCGCAGGCAAGTTCGCAATTGGGAACGTGATTCAGGCAACCAGGAGAGCAGCATGGCATTTCTTGCCAAGAAGATGTTTGTAGTGGCCACGGTGGTGGCGGTGCTTGCGCTGGCGACGGGCGCGCAGGCGGCCAGCTGTGGCAAGAGCGGCGCCGGCTTCGAGGCGTGGAAACCGGAGTTCGCCGCGGAGGCCAAGGCCGACGGCGTCGGCTCGAAGGGTCTGGCCGCTCTGGCTCGCGCAACCTACGCGACAAAGACGATCTCCGTCGACCGCGCCATCCATAAGGCTTTCAGCGGCTCGGTGGAAGCTTTCATGAAGCGCCGTGGCGCGTCCGCGATCATTGCCAGGGGCCGTGCACTGAAGAAGGCCAATGCTGCGCTGTTCGACAAGATCGAACAGAATTACGGCGTGTCGCCGGGCGTGTTGCTCGCCATCTGGGGCATGGAAACCGGCTTCGGTTCCGCCATGGGCAACCAGAATACGGTCTCCGCCATTTTAACGCTCGCTTATGACTGCCGCCGTCCGGAGTTCTTCTACCCGCATGCCATTGCGGCCCTGAAGCTGGTTGATCGCGGAGCGTTGAGCGCCTCGTCGGTCGGTGCCGCGCATGGCGAGATTGGTCACACGCAGTTCCTGCCCGGAAATGTTTTGACATATGGCGTAGGCAACAAAAACCTGCGCGACAAGGCCACTGCGTTGGCTTCTACCGCCAACTTCCTCAAGAGTCATGGTTGGCGACCGGGCGCCAGCGCGCAGGCGAATATCGGTGCAATTGCCGGCTGGAATTCCGCGAGCGTCTACCAACAGGCCATCGCCCAGATCGCCGACGCGATCGACGGCGGCTGACTAGAAATGTCCGTTCGACAAAAAGCCCGGCCGTGTGCCGGGCTTTTTTGTCGGTGCGTGTGGCATGCCAAGAGAGGCGAGCGCCTGGGCTCTCAATTGTTCACGTAACCGCCGCCCAATGGGCATTTCTTGGAAGCGGGAACCTCGAAGGAGCCTGCGTAAACATTTGAGCAGGTACGGAACTTGGAGTTCCGTGGCGTTGAAGGAGCCGCCTTTGGCCTGCCCTCGATCACCGTCGGGACTCCGGTAGCTTGCGAGTAGCTGCCGCCCAAGGGGCATTTCTCGGAAGCGGCAACCTCGAAGGAGCCGGTGATAACATTTGAGCAGGTACGGAATTTGGGGTTCCGCGGCGCCGGGGTGGCCCTAGCAGCCGCCTTTGACTTGCCCTTGATGACCATCCAGATTTCGGTCGGTTGATCTAGCTGCAGGCTGTTTATGTCGGAGTAGCTGATGCGTCCGGTGCGCACCCCTTCGGCAAGGCGCTGGCAGAACAGGGCCGGCATGTGCTCCTGCGAGACGCCCATGAAAGAGGCGATATCGTGCTTGAGCGTGATGCTCCACAGGTGGACAGCGGTGACACATCCGCCCAAGTTCGCGCCCGGGTTGCGTTTCGCGCTTGCCTCTGACAACTGGCACACCGTCAAGGCGGTGACCGTTGCAAGCAGAATAAAAACACCATTTTTCATTGTCAAAAGCCCCCATACAGCAAGCGAGAACTTAGATGAAGTCGCCAAAAGGTCAAACAGAACTCTTTTGAGGTGGCTTAATTTTCTGCTATATTAGAAGTAACAAATAAAACCCGGCGTCTCCGCCGGGTTTCTCGAACCGTTTCAGCTTTCACGGGATCGGTAGAGCGGCCCCAGGGTGCTGTTCAGATGTCAGCTTTTTCGACTACGCGCCGCCAGTGTCCGCAGCCTCAGCGCATTAAGGCGGATGAATCCTTCGGCGTCCTTCTGGTCGTAGGCGCCGCGATCGTCCTCGAAGGTGACCAGCGCATCGGAATAGAGCGTCTTCTTCGACTTGCGGCCGGTGACGATGACGTTGCCCTTGTAGAGCTTCAGCCGCACCGTGCCTTCGACATCTTCCTGGCTCTTGTCGATCATCGCCTGCAGCATCAGGCGCTCGGGCGCGAACCAGAAGCCGTTATAGATCAGCTCGGCATAGCGCGGCATGAACTCGTCCTTGAGGTGGGCCGCACCTCGGTCGAGCGTGATCGATTCGATCGCCCGGTGGGCCGATATCAGGATGGTGCCGCCGGGGGTCTCGTATACACCGCGCGATTTCATGCCGACGAAACGGTTCTCGACCAGATCTAGCCGGCCAATGCCGTTGTCGCGGCCGAGATCATTGAGCGCCGCCAGCATCGTCGCCGGCGACAGTTTCTTGCCGTCGAGCGCAACCGGGTCGCCCTTGAGGAATTCGATCTCGATCTCGGTGACCTCATCCGGCGCATCCATCGGCGAGATGGTGCGCTGGTGGACGAATTCCGGCGGCTCGCTCCACGGGTCCTCCAGCACCTTGCCCTCGGAGGAGGAGTGCAGAAGGTTGGCGTCGACCGAGAACGGCGCATCGCCCTTCTTGTCCTTCGGCACCGGGATCTGGTGCTGCTCAGCGAAGTTGATCAGGTCGGTGCGCGACTTGAACGACCAGTCGCGCCAGGGTGCGATGACCTTGATGTCGGGGTTCAGCGCATAGGCGGAAAGCTCGAAACGCACCTGATCGTTACCCTTGCCGGTGGCCCCATGCGCGATCGCGTCGGCGCCGGTCTCCCTGGCGATCTCGACAAGATGTTTCGAGATCAGCGGCCGGGCGATCGAGGTGCCGAGCAGATAGCTGCCTTCATAGACGGCGTTGGCGCGGAACATCGGGAAGACGAAATCGGATACGAACTCCTCGCGGACATCTACGATGCGGATGTCCTTGATGCCCATCATCTCGGCCTTGCGCCTAGCCGGCTCCAGTTCGCCACCCTGGCCGAGATCGGCGGTGAAGGTGACGACCTCGGCGCCGAGCTCGGTCTGCAGCCATTTCAGGATGATCGAGGTATCGAGGCCGCCGGAATAGGCGAGCACGACTTTCTTGACGGCTTTTGCTTTCGACATGGTGGGCAGTTCCGCGACAGGGGTTCTTCGCGGGCGAGGTATCACGGCGTTTTAGGCCAGCGCAAGGGACGAACGATGCCTGGACCAGATGCTGTATCGCTCAGAGGCTGGCGAGCACACGGGTCCTGCGCTATGGCTGCGCCGTCTTTTGCCGCTACGAGACGAGCCATGTCCTTCATCCCCGACAGTACGACGCTTATCCAGTTCGCCATCGCCACCTTCATCCTGGCGATCACACCCGGGCCTGACATGACGCTGTTCGTCTCGCGCACGCTGAGCCAGGGCCGTGCCACCGGTTTTGCCTCGATGGCCGGCGCCTTGTGCGGCACACTGATTCACACCACGCTGGTGGTGGTCGGCGTCTCGGCGCTGATCGTCGCCTCGTCGATGGCGTTCTTCGTGCTGAAGATTTTCGGCGCCGGCTATCTGGTCTTCCTGGCATGGCAGGCGATCACAAAAGGGTCGGCGTTTTCACCGGAGAAGAAGAGCGGGCCGCAGATCTCGCTGTTCCGCAGCTGGGCCGCGGGGCTCGGGGTCAATCTGCTCAACCCGAAGATCATCCTGTTCTTCATGACCTTTCTGCCGCAATTTGTCTCCGCGCATGATCCCAATGCGCCGGGAAAGCTGTTCCTCCTCGGCGTGATGTTCGTCGTGCTGGCGATCCCGGTGACGGCGCCGATGGTGCTGGCGGCGGAAAAATTCTCGGCCGCGATGAAATCCAGCCCGCGTGTGACCCGCGTCGTCGACTATCTGTTTGCCGGAGTTTTTTCGGCCTTCGCGCTCAAGATCCTGACGGCCCAGGCGAAATAGGTACTTTCATTTTGCGCATGATCCTTTCCGAACCTTTGGTTCGGGGTCATGCGCTGATCTGGCGCCAGCTTCCGGCCGAGCGCCCGGCGCTCAGCCAGTAGAAAATACCGCCGACCATACCGCAGCCGATCACCGCCAGCATGACGCTTGTGTTGGTAACCTCGAAATTGGCATCGGCCGTCTGGTGGACGAAGCCGAGGAAGACCGCCGCTACCGCCGCGCCCGCCAGTGCATAGAACAGCCAGTCCCGCCGGCCAAGGATCTCGGAAACCAGGATGGCGATCGCCGCCGGCATGAAAGCGAAATAAGCGACGAACAGCCCGACGAAGGGGATTGAAAACCACAGCGAAGCCTGCGCCGCCGGTTGCGTCTCGTCCGTCATCAGCCCAAGAGACGCCAGGACCATGATGTTAAGGAAGGCGCTTGCCGCCAGCGAAGCAACGCCATAGCCGACCAGGATGACGGCGAAGCGGATCAGATAGGCGACGATGCGGTTCACGCCTCGCCATGCCCCGCGATCATCATCGCTTCCAGCGCCAGCCGGTCGACCTTGCGCATGCGCTCGGAGTCCGACTTGAGCTGGCCGCAGGCGGCGAGGATATCGCGGCCGCGCGGCGTGCGGATCGGCGAGGCATAGCCGGCATTGTTGATGTAGTCGGCGAACTTCTCGATCGTTTCCCAGTCCGAGCACTGATAGTTGGTGCCCGGCCACGGATTGAACGGAATCAGATTGATCTTGGCTGGGATGCCCTTGAGCAACTTGACCAACGCCTTGGCGTCCTCGATCGAATCGTTGACGTCCTTCAGCATCACATATTCGAAGGTGATCCGCTTGGCGTTGGACAGGCCGGGATAGGCCCGGCAGGCAGCGATCAGCTCGTTCAGCGGATACTTCTTGTTGATCGGCACCAAAAGGTCGCGCAGATCGTCATTGGTGGCGTGCAGCGAGATCGCCAGCATCACACCGATCTCCTCGCCGGTGCGGAAGATCTCGGGCACGACGCCCGATGTCGAGAGCGTGATGCGCCTCTTCGACAGGGAAAGCCCGTCGCCGTCGGATGCGATCAGCAGCGCCTTCTTCACCGCCTCGAAATTATAGAGCGGCTCGCCCATGCCCATCATGACGACGTTGGACACTTTCCGGCCCTCGGCCGGCACGATGGCGCCGTCGGGTGTGTCGCGGTCGGGGAAATCGCCGAGCCGGTCGCGGGCGGTCAAAAGCTGGGCGAGGATTTCCTCGGCGGTCAGGTTGCGCACCAGCTTCTGCGTGCCGGTGTGGCAGAAGGAGCAGGTCAGGGTGCAGCCGACCTGCGACGAGATGCAGAGCGTGCCGCGGCCTTCTTCGGGAATGTAGACGGTCTCGATCTCGACCGGCCGGCCGGCGCCGCGCGGCGGAAAGCGGAACAGCCATTTGCGCGTGCCGTCGGAGGAAATCTGCTCCTCGACGATCTCGGGCCTGGCAACGGTGAAATGCCTGTCGAGCGCGGCGCGCAGATCCTTGGAGATGTTGAACATGCCGGCAAAGTCGGAAACGCCGCGCACATAGATCCAATGCCAGAGCTGTTGGGCGCGCATTTTCGCCTGGCGCTCCGGCACGATGCCGGCGGCGACGAGGGCGGCCCCGAGTTCGGCGCGCGTCAGGCCGATCAGGGACGGCTTTTCAGGCGTCGTGCGGGTGCGCAACGCGTCACGCGCGCCCTCAGTGGTGAGATCGAATGAAAGGGTCATTGTTGCGCCAATATAAGCGATTTGCGGCCGAATACAGCATCGTGCCCGAAATGAAGCGCGGCGCATAGCACAGGTTCGCGGCGGAGTCATGCAGGTGGTCTTCCCTTCTCCCCTGGGAGAAGGTGGCCCGAGCGTAGCTCGGTCGGGGGTGTTCCAGCTTGGCGCCGACGGCGTTCCGTCCAACACCCCTCTTCCGTTCGGCGCTGCGCGCCGATCCACCTTCTCCCACAAGGAGGGAAGGGAAGACCGCGCCTAACCGCCTACTTGCACTTGGCGATCGAGGCCAGCGCCGCCGAGATGCCCTTCAGCGAGAAGACGTAAGTGGTGGTGTTGCCGCGGCCGGACTTGGCCGACACCTTCATGTCCGTGCCGGTCTTCATCGCGGCGATCAGCACCGGCTCCTCGGCGGCGTTCTCGACCCAGGCCGACTTGCCGCGCGTGAACATCGAGAAAGACTTCTTGTCGATGGTGACGGTGGCCTTGGAACCCTCCTGGAAGGTATAGCCGGCAATGAATTGCGGCTCGTAGGACACCTGCTGCCCCGGCCGCTGGCTGACGAAGAAGAACATGTCGCCGTGATCGAGCGTCGGCGGCTGCTTGTCGGTTGGCACGGTCAGGACATAGCAGACCTTGCCGCCGCCCGACGCCTGATAGCTGTAGGTGCCCCAGGCATTATGCTGGCCGATCTTGGTGGCCGACTGCGCCAGCGCGGGCGCCGTCAGGGCCACCAGGGCCAGGCTGGAAACTATAGCAATCAATCCGCGCATCGCTTTTCCCGTATTCCACTGGTGCGGCGGCAGGCCGGCTCGGCGTCCTGCCCGTCGCTTCATTTTGATTTAATCTGGGTTACCAAACGGTGAATTTCCCTAAGAAAAGGATGTTCAGGCCAGGAAACCGCCGCCGTCTTCGCGCTGCCGCTCGAAAAAGCGGCTGGCGCACTGTCCCTGCCGCGACTTGGAGGCCACGAAAACGGCAAGAGTTTGACTTTTCAAGCAGCGAGGTTTCGCGGCGATTCCCGCTTTTCTTGAGGTACGTGACGAATTTCCCTGCAGGCGGTACCATGTCAGCGTTCGTCGCCACGGCACTCGGCCAGGGTGCCATCCTTGGCGGCTTACGGGAGATTTGGCCATGGCCATTTCCGAGACAGTCCTGATCCTCGCGGGCGGCACAGTCGTCCTGGCGATCGTGTTCGGCATTCGTGTCGCCGCCCGCGCGGCGGCTAGCGGCGCGGTGCCCCGGTCGGATGGCGGAGAGGCGGCGGGCGGATCGGGCGCGTCCGACGTGCCCGGGGTCATTGCGCTACCGCCTTTGATATTCCTCGGCTTCCTGGCGGCGGCAACCGTGCTTGAGGTGCTCGCGCCGCTCCCGGTCATGGCCGGGCAGGCGCTCGCCCGCTATCTGGCCGGCGCCGTGCTCGCGGTGTGCGGCTTCGTGTTCATCTTTATGGCGGCGGGCCGCTTTCAGGCCGCTGGAACCAACATACCACCGACCTTGCCAACGACGGCGCTGGTCGTTGACGGTATCTATCGGCGGACCAGAAACCCATTCTATCTGGGAGCGACCCTCATCTATCTGGGCCTCGGCGTCGCCGCCGGAAGTCCTTGGGCTATCGCGCTCGTCATCCCCCTGCTGTGGGTGACCAATACCGGCGTCATCGCGCCGGAAGAGCGCTATCTCGAGCGGAAGTTCGGAGATGCCTATCGCGGCTACAAGGCGCGGGTGCGGCGGTGGGTTTGACGGCCGGAAAGTCTCGCGCGATTTTTTGCGCCGTGCCGGCTCAGCTCTTGTCGGCGATGGCCTGTTTGGCGGCGAGCCGGTGCGCGGGCGTGATGTGGGCGCTGACGGTTGTGATCGCGGCGGTCAGCACGGCGATGTCGTCGGTGAAGCCAAGCCCAACCATGAAATCGGGGATGACGTCCGTCGGCAGCACGAAATAGCCGAGCGCAGCCAGCAATGTGCCCTTGGCGCGAAGCGGCGTCTTCTTGTCCATGGCGCAGTAATAGGCGGCGACCACCTCTTCCATAAACGGGATATGCCGGGCGGCTTTCTTCGCCGTACGCCAGAACTTGTCGCGCACTTCACTCTCGTTGCCCGGCTTGCTGCCGAGGCCGAAGAAATCAAAACCGGATTTTTGCACCATCAATCTCTCCGTGCGGCCGTCGCGTGACTTCACGCATGACCACGAGGCAAAATGTGGTGAAAGCCGAACCTCGCTGCAAGGTGCAGCTAGGCTCAGCCGCCGAAATAGCGGTTCATCTTCCTGGCCAGATCGAAATCCAGCGCCGTCAGGCCGCCGGCGTCGTGCGTGTTGAGGGTCACGTTTACCGTCTTGTAGACGTTCGACCAGTCGGGATGGTGGTCCATCTTTTCCGCCGCCAGGGCGACGCGGGTCATGAAGGCAAAGGCTTCGGAGAAATTCTTGAAGGTAAAGGTGCGGGTGATCGAGCCGCCATCCTTGGCCAGCGACCAGCCTTCCAGGCCGGCAAGTTCGGCGCGGATCGCCTCTTTTGCTAGTTTCTCCCTGGCCATATCCGCCTACCGCATGATCCGCGAAGCGTCGGCGGCGCCGACCAAACGGCTGGCGATGCGGTTGTCGGCACCTGAAAGCGGCCAGGCCTCCTCGACGACGTAAGGCCCGCCGCCGACCGAATCGCGCGACGACATCAGCACGAAGCGGCCGACCCGGAACGGCAGCGTCGAAAAATTGCCGCGTGCCGACAGGTACTGGGCGACATCGAGCGGGCTCGAATTGCGCAGGCGGGCCAGCGTCACATGCGGCATGAACTTGCGCGGGTCGGTCGGGATGCCGAGCCGCTGGCAGATGCGGTCGATCTCGGCCTGCAATGCGGAAAGATCGGGCGAAGCGGCGACCCCGGCCCACACCGCATGCGGCTTCTTCTGGCCGAAGGCGCCGACGCCGGACAGCGTCAGCGGGAAGGAGGAGCGGTGAACACGGTCGAGCGCGTTGGCGATTTCGTCGGCGACATGGCCCTCGACATCGCCGATGAAGCGCAGCGTCAGATGATAGTTCTCGACGTCGATCCAGCGGGCTCCGGGCAGGCCGCCCCTGAGCAGGGACAGCGAAAGAGCGGCATCACGCGGTATTTCGAGGGCGGTAAAAAGACGCGGCATGGGAAGCCTCCTGTCCTCGAATCGAACTCTTGCCCTAGCGAATCATCGATATTCGAACGGAGCAAGCGGTTTGTTGGTCGCAGGGCTGCCTAAAAGCTTCCCCCACGGAATGTGGTGCGGCGGCGAACCCTCGCCTTCAGGAATTACCCCGCACCGTTGCAATGGCCTTCTCCACACCGGGCAGGATACCCTCGACGATGCGGTCGACGCCTCCGGCGTTCGGATGAAGGCCGTCCTCGAGCTGCAGGACGGATTGACCAGCGATGCCCTCGAGAAAGAAAGGATAGAGCGGCACGCCGTATTTTTCAGCCAGTCGCGGAAAGATTGCGTCGAACGCCTTCTGGTAGTCGGCGCCGAGATTGGGCGCCGCGCGCATTCCGGCAAGCAAAACGGCGATCTTGCGCTGCTTCAGTTTTGCCAGCATGGCGTCCAGGTTTTTTTCCGCTATGGCGGGCGAAACGCCGCGCAGCATGTCGTTGGCGCCGAGTTCCAGGATGACGAGTTGCGTTCCGTCCGGCACCGACCAGTCGAGCCGTGACAGGCCGCCGCTCGTCGTATCGCCGGAGACGCCAGCATTGGCGACCGTGACATCGTAGCCCTTGGCGCGAAGCGCCGCCTGCAGCTTTTCGGTGAAGCCCTGACCTGGCCCGAGCCCATAACCCGCCATCAAGCTGTCGCCTAAACCGACAATGGTGAAGGGTTCGGCGCGCGCCGACGAAATGGCGCCGCAAACGGCGAGGAAAACGGCGAAGGCTGCGGCAAAGGTGTGTTTGAAAGCCATGCGGCAGGCCCCATATGAACCAGGAACATCTGTTGGCGAAGGCAGGTTTTCATCTTTGTCGAGCATCGGATGCTCTAGCCTTCATCCTCCATATAGGACGATTTGATTTTGGAAGAAGCCGTCATTTCGCTGAAAGACGTATCGCTGACGCTCGGTGAAGGTGGCTCCTCGGTCCATGTGCTGAAGGGCGTCAGCCTCAATGTGGCGGGCGGCGAGGCGACAGGCATCGTTGGACCCTCCGGTTCGGGAAAGTCGACACTGCTGATGGTTTTGGCTGGGCTTGAAAGGGTCGATTCGGGCACGGTTCGAATTGCCGGCGAGCTGCTCAACGGCAAAAGCGAAGACCAGATCGCATCGTTTCGGGGGCGAAACATCGGCATCGTATTCCAGTCTTTCCATCTCATCCCCAATATGACGGCGCTAGAAAACGTTGCCGTCCCGCTGGAGCTTGCCGGCCATGCCGATCCGTTCGGCGTGGCGGCGCGCGAGCTGGCGGCGGTCGGTCTCAGCGATCGCGTCACCCATTACCCCGGCGAATTGTCTGGCGGCGAGCAACAGCGCGTGGCTATCGCCCGGGCGCTGGCGCCGTCGCCGCGCATCTTGATCGCCGACGAGCCGACCGGCAATCTCGACCAGGCGACGGGGCGGCACGTCGCCGACCTGCTGTTTGCCAAGGCCGCCGAGCGCGGCATGACGCTGGTGCTGGTCACACATGACCCGGTACTCGCCGCGCGCTGCTCGCGCCAGGTGTCGATGCGGTCGGGGCTGATCGAGGACGCGCCTGAGCCGGCCACCAGGGCCGGCAAGGTGACCGCCTGATGCCGCTGTCGCAAACACTGAGGCTCGCCTTTCGGTTTTCGCTGCGCGAAATGCGTGGCGGGCTGTCCGGCTTCCTGATCTTCCTTGCCTGCATCGCGCTCGGCGTCGCGGCAATCGGCGGCGTCAATTCTGTCGCGCAAGCGATTTCCGCCGGTGTTGCCGACCAGGGCCAGACGCTGCTCGGCGGCGATCTCCGCTTCCAGCTCAACCAGCGCGATCTTACCAGAGCCGAACGCAGCTTCCTCGACCGGCTTGGCACGGTTTCGCACAGTGCCAACATGCGCTCGATGGCCAGGCTCGAGGACGGCTCCGACCAGGCGCTGGTCGAGGCCAAGGCGGTCGACGGCGCCTATCCGCTCTATGGCGCGCTGGAGACCGAGCCGGTGCTGTCGCGAGAGGATCTGTTCGGCGAAAAATCCGGCGTCTTCGGCGCCGCCGCGCCGGACCTTTTGTTCGAGCGGCTGAACCTTGGCATCGGCGACCGGCTGAAGCTCGGCAGCGCGACATTCGAGCTGCGTGCAAGGCTGGTCAACGAGCCGGATGCGGTGTCGGATGGCTTCGGCTTTGCGCCGCGGCTGATGGTGTCGACCGACGGGCTTGCCGCTTCCGGCCTGATCCAGCCGGGCAGCCTGGTCGAGAACGCCTATAAGGTCCGGCTGCCCGGCGGCACCGGCGACGCACAGATCAAGGCGATCCAGGAGCAGGCGGCAAAAGAGTTCCCGCAGGCCGGCTGGTCGATCCGCACGCGCAGCAACGCGGCGCCGGCGTTGTCCTCGAACATCGAGCGGTTCTCGCAATTCCTGACGCTGGTTGGGCTGACGGCGCTGGTGGTCGGCGGCGTCGGCGTGGCCAATGCCGTGCGTGCCTATCTCGACGGCAAGCGCGGCGTCATCGCCACCTTCAAGAGCCTAGGGGCTTCGGGCGGGTTCGTCTTTACCGTCTATCTGGTCCAGATCCTGATGATCGCCGCCCTCGGCATCACGCTGGGCCTGGTGCTCGGCGCATTGATGCCATTCGCGGCCAGCGCCGCACTCCAATCGGTTATTCCTGTGCCGGCGGAAGGTGGGTTCTATCCCGGCGCCCTCGGCATGGCAGCGCTGTTCGGGCTGCTGGTGACGCTGGCTTTCGCCTTGCTTCCGCTCGGCCGCGCCCGCGACGTGCCGGCAACGGCGCTGTTTCGCGAAATGGGTTTCGAGGGCCGCGGTTTTCCCCACCCGCTCTACATCGCCGCGGCATTGGGCATCGCCCTGCTCCTGGCGGTACTGGTGATCCTGTTTTCCGACGACCGCCGTATTGCCTCGATCTTCATTGGGGCCACGGTGGTGTCGTTCCTGGTGCTGCGTGTCGTCGGCTCGCTGGTGCAGTGGGCGGCAAAGAAAAGCCCGCGCGTGCGTTCGACCGCGCTCAGGCTCGCCATCGGCAACATCCATCGGCCAGGCGCCTTGACGCCATCGGTGGTTCTGTCGCTTGGCCTCGGGCTGACGCTGCTGGTGACGCTGGCGCTGATCGACGGCAATCTCAGGCGGCAGATCTCGGGCAGCCTGCCGGAACGGGCACCGAACTTCTTCTTCGTCGATATCCAGAGCGGCGACGTCGATGCTTTCTCTGCGCTGGTCGCCAAAGAGGCGCCGCAGGGCAGGCTGATCAAGGTGCCGATGCTGCGCGGCCGGGTGATGGCGCTCAACGGCGTCGCTGTCGACAAGGTCAAGGTTCCGGCCGAGGGCGCCTGGGTGCTGCGCGGCGATCGCGGCCTGACCTATGACGCAAAGATGCCGGAGAATGCGACGCTGACCGAGGGCAGCTGGTGGCCGGAGAACTATGCCGGCGAGCCGCTGGTCTCGTTTTCCGCCAAGGAAGGCAACGAGATCGGGCTGAAGCTCGGCGACACCGTCACCGTCAACGTGCTCGGCCGCAACATCACGGCCAAGATCGCCAATTTCCGCCAGGTCGAATGGGAAACCATGGGCATTAATTTCGTCATGGTGTTCTCGCCCAACACATTCGCCGGGGCGCCACACGGCTGGTTGGCGACGCTTACCGAGACGAATGCGTCGGCAGCCGACGACGCTCATCTTCTCAATGCCGTCACGCGTGCCTTTCCCGCGGTCACGACGGTCAGGGTCAAGGACGCGCTCGAAATCGTCAACCGGCTGGTGGCGCAGCTCGGCACAGCAATCAGGGCGGCAGCGGGCGTGGCGTTGATCGCCTCGGTGCTGGTGCTGGCCGGCGCGCTCGCCGCCGGCAACCGGGCTCGCATCCACGACGCGGTGGTGCTGAAGACCCTGGGTGCGACCAGGAAAACGCTGATCGCCGCGTTTTCGCTGGAATACATGCTGATCGGCCTTGCCACCGCGATCTTCGCGCTGGCGGCGGGCGGTGTGGCGGCATGGTTCGTCGTCGCGCGCATCATGACGCTGCCATCGCACTTCATGCCCGAGGTGGCGGTGGCGACCATCGGCTTTTCACTGGTGGTCACGGTCGGCATCGGCCTTGCCGGCACGTGGCGGGTGCTGGGCCACAAGGCGGCGCCGGTGCTGCGGAATCTTTGAGCCAGAGCCGGTTTTGATTAAATCTCGTTAATGTTCCGGGCGGGAAGGCCAATAAAACCGGATCTCCCGCACTTCACGGCGCATTACGTTTGGTTACGGTCTTGTCCTTTACACCAAGAACCATCATATTTCGGCGCAGGCATGCTGGAGCCCCGCCAGCGGCGCCTGGGTCAAATGGACCTGACACCGGACGGGGCAGAAGCAATATGAGGATTTCCATGGCTGATCCCGTTCGCAATTATCAGACGCGCGCCGTGCCCGGCGCTGGCGTCGATGCTGCCATCGACCAGGGCCTGCGGGCCTACATGATCAAGGTCTACAATCTGATGGGGCTTGGCCTCCTCATCACCGGCCTTGCCGCGGTCGGCACAATCATGCTGGCCACGACCAGCGATCCCGCCTCGGCGGTCGCGACGTTGCCAAGCGGCGAGATGCTGACCTCGTTCGGCTACGCGATCTTCGGCTCGCCGCTGAAATGGCTGGTGATCTTTGCCCCGCTGGCAGCGGTGATGTTCCTGTCGTTCCGCGTCCAGTCGATGAGCGTTTCGGCCGCGCAGACGACGTTCTGGGTCTACGCCGGCCTCGTCGGCCTGTCGCTGTCGTCGATCTTCCTGGTCTACACCACCGCCAGTATCTCGCAGACCTTCTTCGCCACCGCCGCCGCCTTTGGCGGACTGTCGCTCTACGGCTACACGACCAAGCGCGATCTCTCGGCATTCGGGTCGTTCCTGGTCATGGGCCTGGTCGGCCTGATCATCGCGATGGTGATCAACATCTTCCTGCAGTCGTCGGCGCTTTCCTTCGCCGTTTCGGCGATCGGCGTGCTGATCTTCGCAGGCCTCACCGCCTACGACACGCAGAACATCAAGGAGATGTATTTCGAGGGCGACGAGACTGATGTCGCCGGCCGCAAGGCGATCATGGGCGCACTGAGGCTCTATCTCGACTTCATCAACCTGTTCATGTTCCTGCTGCAGTTCATGGGCGACCGTCGCTAAATACGGTTTCCTGGACCAGCGAGTTTGGAAAGGGCGGCCCAATGGCCGCCCTTTTCTTTTGTGCCGGCTTTTGCTGTGATATAGGGCAGATGAACGACGTGCCTAAATTATGAGCAGCATCACCTTGCGGGCCGCGACGTCGGCCGATCTCGACCGGATCACGGAAATCTATGCCGACGCGGTGACGAATGGCACTGCCAGCTACGAACTCGAGCCACCAAGCCGCACCGAGATGGGCGCGCGCTTCGACAACCTGATGGCGGGCGGCTTTCCCTATCTCGTTGCGGAAAAGGCCGGCAGCGTGCTCGGCTATGCCTATGCCGGGGCGTTCCGGCCGCGCCCGGCCTACCGCTTCGTCGTTGAGGATTCCGTCTATGTCGCGCCCGAGGCCAAAGGGCAAGGCGTAGGGCTGCTCTTGATGCAAGGGCTGATCGAAGCGGCCAAGGCGGCAGGTTTTCGCCAGATCATCGCGGTGATCGGCGACGGCCGGCCCGATAGCGCCTCGGTGCGGTTGCACGAGAAGCTCGGCTTTCGTCATTCCGGCCGCCTGGAAGGCTCAGGGTATAAGCACGGACGCTGGCTCGACACGGTGTTCATGCAGTTGCCGATCAATGGCGGGGCGTCGATCCCGCCTGATCCGCAGTCGCTGCCCGAGCAGAAGTTCCGCGAACAAAAATAAGAGGTTACGCTTCGACCAGCTTCAGCGTTCGGTCGAACACGCCAAGCACCCGGCCGAGCTCCTGGCCGCGCTTGAGGATGCGTCCGCCGGCGGCGATGACGGCGAACGCGCCTTGCCGGCGCGCCAGCTTCGGATCCTTGACGATCTGGAAAAGCGGCACTTCGCTGGTGCGGCGGAAGACAGAAAAAACGGCGCGGTCGGCGAGATGGTCGATGGCATAGTCGCGCCACTCATTGGCGGCAACCATACGGCCATAGAGCCTGAGGATCTGGTCCAGTTCGCGCCGGTCGAACTGCACCGGCTGGTCGAGGCGTTCGCGTCTTGCCTCATGCAGCGGGATCAGTATTGCGGATGCGTCCCCATCCTCCATCCCGCTGCTGCGATCAGTCATGCCTGGATCCTCGCAATGAATCGTACGCCGACCAAAGTTGGCGCTTTCGTTGCCGAATTGCAAGGCCCGGCCGGGCAAGGGCAGCGCCGTGCGGTTTCTCCAGCGTCCAGTCACGTTTGCGAAACGCCTGTTGGAATTGGTGATGCTTCGCCACAATCCTGCCTTTTTTTATCCGTGCTCATGCCCCAATGTCCGACGAATTTACCGGTGTTGCCTGAGACGGTTCGGTCCGGCACCGGCTCGTAAACCCCAAGCCCCCCGCCCACGGGTCTGCGTCGGATCGAACCAACCTCGGTTTTTCCTTGGAAAGATCGGGTGCGACGATCCCAAAACCTAAATGACCGGCGTCAGAAGCAAGCTGACGCCGGTTTTTATTGGCCCGAGCCGTGGCGGTGCGATCCCTCCAGTAGGCTGTCGTCGGAGGCTTGAGCGCGGTTATCCCTTCTCCCACAGGGAAGAAGGAGGAGCGCTCTATCTAAGGCTTGCGGATAAAGGCTGCGCCCAGGATCGGACCGGGCATGCCGTCCTTGCCGACCGACTGCAGCAGCACGGCGCAGCCGCCCTTCTTGGCGATCTCGCTCATCGGCAGTTCGTAGCGCTGCGCCTTGCCGTGCCACATGCCGGCGGTCTGGATGCTGGAGACGGCGTTCCAGTAGGTCATGCTGCGGCCGCTGTTTTCGCCCTTGCCGATCTTTATCGTCTGCGGCGGGTTGAAATAGACGATGACGACATGCGCGTCGGCGGGGCCGGTCACGGCGTCGCCGGCATCGATCATGACGCGATCGCTGGTCCGGCTGACCTTGATGCCGACGCGCATGCCTTCGCCGACCCTCTCCATGCGGGCCAGCGCGCCGTCGACTTCCTTGCGGCTGGCGCCGTTGACATGGCTGCGGCCGTTTATGACGGCTTGCGGGGTGTAGACGGAACGGCTGCCGAAGGCGCGCATATACTCGTATTGCCGCTCGGTATTTTCCTTGCGGCTCAGCGTGTCCTGCCAGCCGAGGTAATCCCAATAATCGACATGATAGGCGAGCGCGACGATGTCGTCCTTGGCGGCGAGCTCGGCGAAGAATTCATCTGCCGGCGGACAGGAGTTGCATCCCTGGCTGGTGAAGAGCTCGACGACGCCTAACGGCTTGTCGGTTGGCTCGGCAAAGGCACTTCCGGCAAATGCCGAGAGGGCCAGCGCAAGGGCCGCAAGCCGCAATGGTCTTCGAGATGGCATGGCCGTTCCGATCCCGCCGGTGACGCCGGCTTTGTTCTGGTTGTCGAAATATGTGGCAGAAGCGGCAGTCAACGGGAAGTCACGTTGCGGTGAAATTTTGCCGTTGCAACCGCTGGCAAGGGCGCAATAGGTGGACTTGCACTAGACGATGGAAGCGATTCGGGCGGCAATCAGCATGTGGCAATCTCTCCTGGCGCCGGTCGACCTGTACTGCGAGCGGACCGGGCCGGAACTCTGGGCCGAACCGCTCAATGCGCTGAGCAATCTGGCTTTTTTTGCCGCCGGGCTGTGGGGTGTCTGGCAGGTGCGCAAGCGCGGCACCGGTATCTTCGCCGAAGTGCTGGCCTGGTGGGTGGTGGCGATTGGCGTCGGCTCGTCGCTGTTCCACACCTTTGCCAACCGTGGCACGGTCTGGGCCGACGTGCTGCCCATCGCCGGGTTCACGCTGGCCTACACGCTGTTCAACCTGCGGCGTTTTCTCGGCATGAAATGGGGCAAGGCGATCGCCATCTTCGTCGCCTTCTATGCCGTCGCCGGGCTGGTGACCTTTGCCGTGCCGGACTGGCTGCGCGAGGCGTCGAACGGCACGACCGGCTATCTGCCGCCCTTCCTGGCGCTCGCCTTCTTCGGCGCCTTGGTGGCGGCGGGCGGCAACCGTGCCGGCTGGTACAATCTGGCGGGCTCGGCGATCTTCGTTGTATCGGTCGTCTGCCGGATGATCGATCCGCTGGTCTGCGGCAGCTTCCCGCTCGGCACGCACTTCCTGTGGCACATCCTCAACGGGCTGATGCTCGGTGTGCTGCTGGCGGCGACAGCGCGGTTTGGAAAGCCGGGAGTAGGGGAGTAGGGGAGTAGGGGAGTAGGGGAGTAGGGGAGTAGGGGAGTAGGGGAGTAGGGGAGTAGGGGAGTAGGGGATAAGGGG
>NZ_JAMYTP010000026.1:0-76603 GCF_040322515.1 Mesorhizobium sp. M0136 | reverse complement strand
GTCTGCGGTGGTGGGGGGGGGGGGCCCGCCCCGGCGCCCCCTCCCCCGCCCCGGCCCCCGCGGCGCGCTAGTCGGGCGGCCGCCCCCCCGCCCCCCGCCCCCCCCCACGCCGACATCCGCTATGTGTTGGAAGCCGCTGCGGATTCGGATGCACAAACTCCTGCGCAGCGTATCGTCCCAGACGCAGCACATGCCCGGCCGGCGCAGATGGGCCTGGCACTGGGGCTGAACCATATTCCGGGAAAGCCCTGAGATGAGGGTCGCGATCATCGACTACGGGTCGGGCAATCTGCGTTCGGCCACCAAGGCCTTCGAGCGTGCCGCGCATGAAGCCGGCATTGCCGCCGCGATCGAACTCACCGCCGATGCCGAGCGGGTCAGGACCGCCGACCGCATCGTCCTGCCCGGCGTCGGCGCCTATGCCGATTGCGCCGCTGGACTGCGTGCGGTCGCCGGCATGTGGGAGGCGGTCGAGGAGGTGGCGATCGCCAAGGCTCGGCCGTTCCTCGGCATCTGTGTCGGCATGCAGCTGATGTCGGAGCGAGGCCTGGAAAAGACCGTCACAAAGGGCTTTGGCTGGATCGCCGGCGACGTCAAGGAGATCACGCCGGCCGATCCGACGCTGAAGATCCCGCAGATCGGCTGGAACACGATTGACCTGAAGCGCAAGCATCCGCTGTTTTCCGGCATTGCGACGGGCGGCAAGGGACTGCACGCCTATTTCGTCCACTCCTACCATCTGGATGCACGGGAAGAGGATGAGGTGCTGGCGGTTGCCGACTATGGCGGCCCGATAACGGCCGCTGTCGTCCGCGACAACCTGGCCGGAACGCAATTCCACCCCGAGAAGAGCCAGGCGCTGGGCCTGGCGCTGATCACCAATTTCCTAGGCTGGAGGCCCTGAACCATGAGCAAGAAGGGCTATTGGATGGCAATGGTCGATGTCCACGATCCCGAGATCTACAAGCAGTACATCGAGGCCAATGCCGCGGCTTTCGCGAAATACGGCGCGAAGCTCCCGGTGCGCGCCGGGCGGTATACCAGCCCGGAAGGACCGACCGGCAATCGCCACGTGCTGGTGGAATTCGAATCCTATGAAATGGCGCTGGAATGCTACGGCTCGCCTGAATACCAGGAGGCCTTGAAGTACAGGCTCGCCGGCTCGACCGGGCACTTTGTCATCGTCGAAGGCGCCTGAAGGTGATCCTGTTTCCGGCCATAGACCTCAAGGACGGCAAATGCGTGCGCCTCAGGCATGGCGACATGGCAACTGCGACGATCTACAATGACGATCCGGCGGCTCAGGCGCGCGCCTTCGAAGAGCAGGGCTTCGAATGGCTGCACGTCGTCGACCTCAACGGCGCCTTCAAGGGCCAGAGCGTCAACAGCGCCGCGGTCGGCGCCATCCTCAAGGCGACGAGCAACCCGGTGCAGCTCGGCGGCGGCATCCGCACCCTGGCGCAGATCGAGGACTGGCTCGACCGTGGGCTGGCCCGCGTCATTCTTGGCACCGTGGCGGTGCGCGATCCGGATCTGGTCAGCCAGGCCTGCAAGGCATTCCCGGGCAAGATCGCCGTCGGCATCGATGCCAAGGGCGGCAAGGTCGCGGTCGAAGGCTGGGCCGAGGCCTCGAGTCTCGGCGTCATCGAACTGGCGAGGAAATTCGAAGGCGCCGGCGTCGCCGCCATCATCTACACCGACATCGATCGCGACGGGGTGCTGACCGGCATCAACTGGGACGCCACCATCGATCTCGCGGAGGCGGTTTCGATCCCGGTCATCGCCTCGGGCGGGCTCGCCTCGATCGCCGACATCGTGCGCATGACCATGCCCGATGCGCAGAAGCTCGAAGGCGCGATCTCCGGCCGCGCGCTCTACGACGGCCGCATCGATCCGACCGAGGCACTGGCGATCCTGCGTGGCAGACCGATGGCAGGGGTGTGAAACGTGAAGGTCTCGATTATCCTCGTCCCCTATGACAGCGGGCACTATCACGAAGGGTGCGGCCAGGGGCCGGACGCCATTGTCGGCGGTGGGCTCGTCGAAGCCCTGACCATGGCTGGCCATGAAGTCGCCGTCGAAGATATCGGCAGGGTGGGAGACGAGCAGGGGCGCGAAATCGCAACCGGCTTTGCCGTCTGCAACGTTGTCGCGACCAAGGTTAGCCTCGCCCGCGATGGAGGACGCTTCCCCATTATCCTTGCTGGAAATTGCCTGACCGCCGCCGGAGCGGTTGCCGGTGAAGCCGCGGATTCGATCATCTGGATCGACCAGCATGGCGATCTCAACACGCCGGAGACGTCGGCCTACGGCTTTCTGGACGGCATGGCGCTGGCGGCGACTCTCGGGCTCTGCTGGCGTCCGATGGCGGCAGCGATTCCGGGGTTCCGGCCGATAGACCCGGCGCGCTGCCTGCTGGTCGATGCCCGCGACCTCGATCCCGACGAAAAGCGCCTGCTGGAAACCTTGCCGATCGTGCGCACCGAATGTGCCGGTGCACTCGATATAGTCGGAAAGCTCACGGCGACAGGGACTGTGCGGGCGCATCTGCATCTCGACCTGGACGTCGTCGATCCGAATGTGCTGCAGGTGAACCGCTACACGCACCCGGGCGGTCCGAGCCCGGAACAGTTGCGGCAGCTTGCCTGCGGACTGGCCAGGTCCATCCCGATCGTCGGCGTGACGCTCTCGGCCTACGACCCGGCCTTTGATTCCCAGTCCGAGGTTCCGCCCGTCGTCGGCCAGCTGCTCGTCGACTTTCTTGCGGAGATCGAGAGGATCTGATGCTGAAAGCCCGCGTCATCCCCTGTCTGGATGTCAAGAACGGCCGTGTCGTCAAGGGCGTCAATTTCGTCGACCTGGTCGATGCCGGCGATCCCGTCGAAGCGGCAAAAGCCTATGACGCGGCCGGCGCCGACGAGCTGTGCTTTCTCGACATCACCGCCTCGTCGGAAAACCGCGAGACCATTTTCGATGTCGTCGCCCGCACCGCCGAACAATGTTTCATGCCGCTGACCGTTGGCGGTGGCGTCCGTCAGGTCGCCGACATCAGGAAGCTGCTATTGGCCGGCGCCGACAAGGTGTCGATCAACACGGCGGCGGTGAAGACCCCAAATTTTGTCGCCGAAGCAGCGGACAAATTCGGCAACCAGTGCATCGTCGTCGCCATCGATGCCAAGAAAGTGTCCGCTGCGGGCGAGGCTGACCGCTGGGAGATATTCACCCATGGCGGCCGCGAGAAGACCGGCATCGACGCTGTCGAGTTCGCTCGGCGAGTGGTCGATCTCGGCGCCGGCGAGATCCTGCTGACATCGATGGACCGCGACGGCACCAAGGCCGGCTACGACATAGCACTTACCCGCGCGGTCGCCGATGCCGTACGCGTGCCGGTCATCGCTTCCGGCGGCGTCGGCACGCTCGACCACCTTGTCGAAGGCATTCGCGACGGCCATGCCGGCGCGGTGCTGGCGGCGTCGATCTTCCATTTCGGCACCTACAGCATCGCCGAGGCCAAGCTGCACATGGCTCAGGCCGGACTGCCGATGCGGCTGGACTCGCCGGGTAATCGGTCCTAGAGCCTTTCCGGCTAAGAAGAGGCTGTAAACGCCGTCATGACCGAGTTCTCGCTCTCCGATCTGGAGAAGATTATTGGCGAACGCGCACGTTCCGGCGATCCGGATTCGTGGACGGCCAAGCTCTTTCAGCGCGGCATGAGCAAGGCGGCGCAGAAACTCGGCGAAGAGGCGGTCGAAACGGTAATCGCAGCCGTCAGCGCCGACCGGGACGCGCTTGTTTCGGAAAGCGCCGATCTCATCTATCATTGGCTTGTCGTTCTCGGCATAGCGGACATTCCGCTGAGCGATGTGCTCAACGAGCTTGAACGCCGCACCGGTCGTTCGGGCATCGCCGAAAAGGCGTCTCGGCTGGACCGGGGCTGATCGCTGCGGAGGAACTCGATGGACCAGCTCGCTCCTACCGAGAAGTATTCACCCTATCGTTTCTTCTCGGCCGAGCAATGGTCGCGGTTCCGCGCCGATACGCCGATGACGCTCACCGAGGACGAAATCCGTCGTCTGCGGTCGCTGAACGATCCGGTCGATCTCCACGAAGTCGAGCGCATCTATCTTTCGATGTCGCGGCTGTTGTCGGCTCATGTCGAAGCCAGTCAACTCCTGTTCAGGCAGCGCCAGGCCTTCTTCAACGCGCTGGACGCGGCCAAGACACCGTTCATCATCGGCATTGCCGGTTCCGTCGCGGTCGGCAAATCGACCACGGCGCGCGTGCTAAAGGAGCTGCTGGCGCGCTGGCCGTCGAGTCCCAAGGTCGACCTGGTCACCACCGACGGCTTCCTGCTGCCGAACGAAGTCCTGCGCCGCAACAATCTGATGGAGCGCAAGGGCTTTCCCGACAGCTACGACGTCGGCGCGCTGCTGCGTTTCCTGTCCGGCATCAAATCGGCGCAGCGCAACGTCCGCGCGCCAGTCTATTCGCACCTGACCTATGACGTCATTCCGGGCGCGTTCCAAACCATCGACCGGCCCGACATCCTGATCTTCGAAGGTATTAACGTCCTGCAGCCGGGCAAGCTGCCGAAGGACGGCAAGATCGTGCCTTTCCTGTCGGATTTCTTCGACTTTGCCATCTACATCGATGCGGAGGAGGCGCTGATCCATCACTGGTATATCGCCCGCTTCATGCGGTTGCGCGAAACCGCCTTCCGCGACCCGGCCTCCTTCTTTCACCGCTATTCGCAACTTTCCGAGGATGCGGCCCGCGCCATCGCCGAGGGTCTGTGGACCAACATCAACCTGAAGAATCTGCGCGAGAATATATTGCCGACCCGCGCCCGAGCCGATCTCATCCTGCGCAAGGGCGCCAACCATCTGGTCGAGGAAGTGGCGCTCAGGAAACTGTAACGGCGCGGTTAACGGCGCCTTAGGCTATCCCGCCTAGTGTTCGATGGGCAATTCCAGCGGATCTGTCGGGAGCAGTCGGTGATCAACGCGAGCAGTACCGGAGTTCGTGCGACGCAGCCCCGCTATTCCCTGGTCATTCCGATCTTCAACGAGGAGGCGGTTCTTCCACTCCTTATCCGGCGAATAGTCGCTCTGCTCGACGCGCTGGACGCACCGGCAGAGGCTATTTTCGTCGACGACGGCAGTACCGACACGAGTGTGATCTACCTGCGTGGGATGGTTGCCGAGGAGCCACGCTTCCGGCTGATCGAACTGTCGCGCAATTTCGGCCACCAGATTGCAATTACAGCCGGTATGGACGCGGCTGCCGGCGAAGCCGTGGTGGTCATGGATGCCGACCTCCAGGATCCCCCTGAAGTCGTTCTCCAACTGGTGGAAAAGTGGAAGGAGGGCTATGAAATCGTCTACGCGAGGCGCATGCGGCGCGAAGGCGAAACCTGGTTCAAACGGCTGACAGCCAGCATCTTCTACCGGCTGATGGAGAAGATGACTTCGGTCGACATTCCCCGCGACGTTGGCGATTTCCGACTAATCGGCCGCAAGGCTCTCGATACGTTCAAGCAGATGCCGGAGCGCAACCGTTTCGTGCGCGGCATGTTCGGTTGGATGGGATTCAAGCAGACGGCGGTTTCATTCGAGCGGCCGGCGCGCGCCGCAGGTGAAACAAAGTATCCTTTCTGGAAGATGCTCCGCCTGGCTGTCCACGGGGTCATCGGCTTTTCGGAAAAACCATTGCGTATGGCGCTCTGGGCCGGGCTCGCTATCTCGGGAGTAGCCGCGCTGCTCGGGCTCTTCGCCGTGGCTTCCTGGGCATTCAGTTTCGGTGTCGTCCAAGGCTGGACGTCGACAGTTGTTATTGTTTCCTTCTTGTCCGGGATCAACCTGTTCATGACCGGTATCGTCGGCCTCTATGTCGGCGGGATCCACTCCGAGATCAAGCGCCGGCCGCTCTACGTCATTGATCGCCTTACTGGCTTCGAGGACGCGCTCCGGGCGGAAGTCGACAATCGAAACACCGAGGCGACGTTGTCGGCGTCACGCGACAGAAGGTTTGGTTGATGGCCGAACTCTTCGATCAATATCGCACCACCTATAACAGGACTGTCGACGACTCGATCAGCTTCTCCGGGCTGAAGCATGACTTCTTCCTGCACGCCAAGTTGGCCCCTCTCGCCGACCTGATCGCGACACGCGGTATCGCGAGGCGCGACGGCAGCGTTCGGGCGCTTGATGTCGGCTGCGGGATCGGCGCGCTGCATCCTTACGTGAAGCCGCTTTTTCCAGACCTTCACGGCTGCGACATTTCGAGGGAATCCATCGCCCGGGCGCGTGAGGAAAACCCCTGGGTCACCTATGCCGACTACATGGCTCCCGTGCTGCCTTACGCGGATGGCACATTCGACCTCGCATTCGCCGTTTGCGTCGTCCATCATGTGCCGCCTGAACATTGGCCGAGCTTTGTTTCCGAGATGCGACGCGTCGTCCGACCCGGCGGCGTTGTCTCGGTGATCGAGCACAACCCGTTCAATCCATTGACACGCCTGGCCGTCTTCCGCTGCCCCTTCGATGAAGATGCTGTCCTGATCAGTCGCCGCCGAGCCGGGCATCTCATGGAGACAGCCGGCCTCACAGAGGTCGAAGGCAGACATTTTCTGATGTTTCCTTTCGCAAATTCGGTCGCGCGCAGGGTCGAGGGCTGGCTCTCAAATCTGCCGCTCGGTGCGCAATATGTGTGCAGCGGCCGTGTTTAGCGCCGGTTCGGGCTTCAGACTTGCAAAGCGGCCGGCGCGTTTCCTGATTATCGGCCTTGGCGCCACTCTGCTCTACGCACTGCTTGCCGCGGTATTTTCGATGGGGGACGCGGTGTCGATGCGGCCGGCTTCGGCCTCGGTGCTCTCTTACGTCATCGCCGCCCTCTTTTCCTACGCCGGCCACAAGTATTTTACCTTCGCTTCCAACGGGGCGCATCGTTTCGAGGCGCCTCGCTTTTTCGTGCTGACATTGCTTGGTCTGGCGGTGTCATTTCTTCTGCCCGCCGTGTTGTCCGGGATTCTGGGCCTGCAGGCGCAGATTCCGATTGTGCTGACATGCCTCGTAATCCCGCTCGTCAACTATGTGGTGCTTCGCCACTGGGTATTCGCCAGTGCTGGTCTAGGTTTGCGGAACGGCTCGAGATGATGCGATTCCCGGACCGCCCGAGATCGGCTGTTGGCGCTCCAGGCCTGGCGTGCGCGCAACGATGCAACGCACCGCCAGGCTCCGGGCTTGCAACCCTGGCCGGGCAGTGCCCTGCTGCTGGCCAAACGCTACAACGGCGGTCGTGCTACTGGCACCCCCGGGCACCCGAACAGCCTATGTCGGCGTCGTCACCCGCCGCAGCGTCAGATTGATGCGGCCGCCATTCTTGAGCAGTGCTGAGGTCGAGGGGTAGATACGGTCAACGCCGTGAAAGCAGAGCCGGCCTTCGCCGCCGAGCACTACGACGTCGCCGCTTTTCAGCCTGAACGATTTGGTGGCGCCGTCGCGCTTCGTCTGGCCGACCCTGAACAGGCAATCGTCGCCGAGCGAGACGGAGACGACCGGCGCGGAGAAATCGCTCTCGTCGCGATCCTGGTGAAGACCCATCTTGGCATCCTGTGAATAGAAATTGACCAGGCAGGCCTCCGGCGGGTGCGCATAGGCAGCTACGTCCCGCCACAGATCTAGTAGTATCTCCGGGATCGGCGGCCAAGGCCTTCCGGTCACCGGGTGGATCGGCTGGTAGCGATAGCCGTGCTCCTTGTCGGTGACCCAGCCCAGCGGGCCGCAATTGGTCATGCGCACGCTCATCTCCTTGCCGGTACGCGGCATTGCCGGCACGAACAGCGGGGCTTCCTCCACGACTTTCCTGATATCTTCCACCAGCACTTCCTGCATGGCGCGCGAGAGGTGGCCGGGCATATGGCGGACGCCTTTGGGCAGTACGAGCATCGCGTTGCTTGATCCGTTGGTCTGGAAAATCAGAATGCCACCGTCAAACGAAAACGGCGACCCGAAAGCCGCCTCCGACAGTAGCTGCGCGCGTTACGCCGGCGATCTGAGATCCGAAGCCGCTTCGGCTGTCACTCATCCTCAACCCGGCCGCGCATTTTCTTGATCGAGCCGCGCCCGGCCTTGCTCTTGAGCCGTCTTTCGACCGCGCCTTTGGATGGCCTGGTCTTCTTGCGCGGCGGTGGCGGTGGTTCGGCGGCCTTGGCAACCAGTGCCGTCAGCCGCGCCCGGGCGTCCGCCCGGTTCTGCTCCTGGGTGCGGAAGCGTCCGGCTTCGATGACGATGACGCCGTCCTTGGTGGCGCGCTGGCCGGCAAGCTTGATGGTTCGTTCGCGCACCCGCTCCGACAGGCCAGCCGCATTGGCGGCATCGAAGCGCAATTGCACTGCCGTCGCCACCTTGTTGACGTTCTGGCCGCCCGGGCCGGACGAACGGATGAAGTCCTCGTGCAGGTCGCCCGGATTAATCACCGCATCGTCGGTGATGATGATCTTGTCGTCGGCGTTCATGCCGCAGTCATGGCGCGGCGGGCGGAAAAAGAAAAGGCCCGATCGAAGCCGGGCCTTGAAGCATCACCAGGGGCGACGGCTATTCAGCCGCTACCTGCATGCGTGGTGCGGCGCCGAGCACGGTGGCGTCGACATGGGCTTCGAACTTTTCGAAATTGTCGACGAACATGCCGACCAGCCTTGCCGCCTGCCGGTCGTAGGCGGGCTTGTCGACCCAGGTCGATCTCGGGTCGAGAATGGCGCGGTCGACGCCGGCAACCGTCACCGGTACGTCAAAACCGAAATTGGCGTCGGTGCGGAAGTCGGCCGCTTTCAGCGAGCCGTCGAGCGCCGCCGCAAGCAGCGCCCGCGTTGCCTTGATCGGCATCCGCTTGCCGGTGCCGTAGGCGCCGCCGGTCCAGCCGGTGTTGACCAGCCAGCAATCGACGCCGTGGCGGGCGATGAGCTCGCGCAGCAGATTGCCGTATTCCGACGGATGCCGCGGCATGAACGGTGCGCCGAAGCATGTCGAAAACGTCGCTTCGGGTTCGGTAACGCCCTTCTCGGTCCCGGCCACCTTGGCGGTATAGCCGGAGAGGAAATGATACATCGCCTGCGCCGGGGTCAGGCGCGCGATCGGCGGCATCACGCCGAATGCGTCGGCGGTCAGCATGATGATGTTCTTCGGGTGGCTGGCGCGCCCCGTCTTGCTGGCGTTCGGGATGAAATGGAGCGGGTAGGCGCAGCGCGTGTTTTCGGTCAGCCCGCCGTCGTCGAAATCCGGCACGCGGCCGGCGTCGAGCGCCACATTCTCCAGTACGGTGCCGAAGCGCTGGGTGGTGGCGAAGATCTCCGGCTCGGCTTCGGCCGAAAGCTTGATCGTCTTTGCATAGCAGCCGCCTTCGAAATTGAAGACGCCGTGCGGTCCCCAGCCATGCTCGTCGTCGCCGACCAGCGTGCGCGACGGGTCGGCCGACAGCGTCGTCTTGCCGGTCCCGGAAAGGCCGAAGAAAACGGCCGCGTCGCCGGCGGGCCCTTCATTGGCCGAGCAATGCATCGGCATCACGCCTTTTGCCGGCAGCAGATAGTTGAGCACGGTGAACACCGACTTCTTCATCTCGCCGGCATAGGAGGTACCGCCAATCAACACGATCATGCGCGAAAGATCGACCGCGATCACCGTTTCGCCGCGCGTGCCGTGGCGGGCGGGATCGGCGCGGAACGACGGCAGGTCGATTATCGTCAAATCGGGCACGAAATGCTCGAGTTCGGCGGCTGCAGGCCGGATGAGCAGATTGCGGATGAACAAGGAGTGCCAGGCAAGCTCCGTGATCACCCTGGTCGGCAGCTTCAGTTCCTCGTCGGCACCGCCGACCAGGTCCTGCACATAAAGGTCCTTTCCAGCCGCATGGGCGCGAAAATCGGCGAGCAGCGTATCGAACTGGATCGGCGAAATCGCCTTGTTGTTGTCCCACCATACATGCGGCGCGGTGCTTTCGTCGCGCACCACGAATTTGTCCCTGGGCGAGCGGCCGGTGTGCTGCCCGGTCTCGGCGGCAAGCGCGCCATGCGCGGTGAGTCGGGCCTCGCCACGGCGGATTGCCTCCTCGTAGAGCGCGGCCGCGCCGAAATTATAGCGCACCACGCCAGTGGTTCTCAGGCCGATCCGATCGATTGCACATGCAGGATTGCGTTTGCCGGCTTCCGACATGGGTGTCCCTTCTTCGATTTACCGCGTCTTTACCGGCGAATTCCGGAAACCCCATTGCAGGAGCTAATAACGTCAAAACCAGAAAAGGCGAATGATATCAAATCATTAATCGATTTAAATATTTTGAAAGTTGTTTAAATCGTTTATATGTGCAAAAACACTGATGGTTGCCCAAAGGATTGGCGATGTTCATTCGTCCAATCCATATCGAGGTACAATTGTGGCCGCCGGCGTGCCGCGCGTGACAGCGGATAAAGCCTATGCCACATTTTGTACCTAATTTGTCCTGCAAAAGCCCCTTCTCGACGAAAGAAGGGACAGCTCATGAGGGAGCCGCTTGAAATGGCAACAATCGCGCTTGTCGACGACGATCGCAACATTCTGACTTCGGTTTCGATCGCCCTCGAATCCGAGGGTTATCGGGTCGAAACCTACACGGATGGGGCATCGGCGCTGGAGGGACTGGCGGCGCGCCCGCCGAACCTGGCCATCCTCGACATCAAGATGCCGCGCATGGACGGCATGGAGTTGCTGCGCCGGATGCGTCAGAAATCCGACCTGCCGGTGATCTTCCTGACCTCCAAGGACGATGAGATCGATGAACTGTTCGGCCTCAAGATGGGCGCCGACGACTTCATCCGCAAACCCTTCTCGCAGCGTCTTCTGGTCGAACGCGTCCGCGCCGTGCTGCGCCGCGCCAGCACCCGCGAGGCGGCGGCCAAGGCGCCCAACCAGCAGGCCCGGTCGCTTGAGCGCGGCCAGCTTGTCATGGACCAGGAGCGCCACACCTGCACCTGGAAGGGCGAGCCGGTGACGCTGACCGTCACCGAGTTCCTCATCCTGCATTCCCTGGCACAGCGCCCGGGCGTCGTAAAAAGCCGTGATGCGCTGATGGATTCCGCTTATGATGAGCAGGTCTATGTCGATGACCGCACCATTGACAGTCACATCAAGCGGCTGCGCAAGAAGTTCAAGGCCGTCGATGATGACTTCGAAATGATCGAAACCCTTTACGGAGTCGGGTATCGGTTCCGCGAAGCATGAATAGGCAGTAGGCAGTAGGGAATAGTCGGTAGTCAGTTTTGAATGATGCGAGCGGCCACCCATGCATCGCCGCGATCTCAGCCAACCATTTCTCTATTCCTGCTGCCTACTCACTACTCACTAATTACCGAGCGGGAGCTGCTATTCGATGGCAGTGGAAGTAGAGCGAGTGAGACGGTCGGGCGCCGCCAGGCGCCCGCCGCGGATTCTGCCCGCCTTCGTGTCGAAAATTACGGTGCCGATGCGCCGGTTTCTCGGCCATCACATCTTTTCCAGCCTGACACGGCGTATCCTCTTTCTCAATCTTGCCGGCCTTGCCGTCCTGGTCACCGGCATTCTCTATCTCAATACCTTTCGCGACGGGCTGATCGACGCCCGTGTCGAGAGCCTGATGACTCAAGGCGAGATCATCGCCGGCGCGATCGCCGCGTCGGCGACGGTCGAAACCGATTCGATCAGCATCGATCCGGAAAAGCTGCTTGAGTTGCAGGCCGGCGAAAGCCTCGGCCCCGGCTCCGACCAGCTCGACAATCTCGATTTCCCGATCAATCCGGAGCGCGTGGCGCCGGTGCTCAGGCGGCTGATCTCGCCGACGCGGACGCGCGCCCGCATCTACGACCGCGACGCCAACCTGCTGCTCGATTCCCGCCATCTCTATTCGCGCGGCCAGATCCTTCGCTACGACCTGCCGCCGGTCGAAGTGGAACAGCCGGACCTTCTGGAGCGCATCCAGAAATTCGTCTTTGATTTCTTCCGCAACAAGCAGCTGCCTGTCTATCGCGAGCAGCCGGGCGGCAACGGTGCTGCGTTTCCGGAAGTGGTCAAGGCGCTTACCGGCAGTCCGTCGACGATCGTGCGGATCTCGGAGCAGGGCGAGCAGATCGTTTCAGTGGCGGTGCCGATCCAGCGCTTCCGTGCCGTTCTCGGCGTGCTGATGCTGTCGACCGAAGGCGGCGACATCGACAAGATCGTCGCGGCCGAGCGCAAGGCGATCCTGCGTGTGTTCGGCATCGCCGCCCTGGTTACCGCCATCCTGTCGATGCTGCTGGCCTCCACCATCGCCAACCCGCTTCGCCGGCTTTCCGCGGCGGCGGTCAGGGTTCGCCGCGGCGTCAAGAACCGCGAGGAAATCCCCGACTTCTCCAACCGCCAGGACGAGATCGGCAATCTCTCGATCGCCGTGCGCGACATGACCAATGCGCTCTACGCCCGTATCGAGGCGATCGAAAGTTTTGCCGCGGATGTCTCGCACGAGCTGAAGAACCCGCTCACATCGCTGCGCAGCGCTGTGGAGACATTGCCGCTGGCCAAGAACGACAATTCGCGGAGCCGGCTGATGGATATCATCCAGCACGATGTGAGGCGGCTGGACCGCCTGATCACCGATATTTCCGATGCCTCCCGTCTTGATGCCGAGCTGGCGCGGGAAGACGCGGGAACCGTCGACCTGAAGAAGTTCATCACCGATCTGGTCGCCGTCTCGCGCGAGGCCACGCGCAACAAGAAGGCGGTCGAGATCGAGTTCAAGGTCGCCAAACTGCCGCAGGGCGTGAAAGGCTACTTCGTCGTCGGCCATGATCTGAGGATCGGCCAGGTGATCACCAACCTGATCGAGAATGCCCGCTCGTTCGTTCCCGAAGATCGTGGCCACATCACCATATCGCTGGCACGCGCCGGCAAGTTCAACATCGTCACCGTCGACGACAATGGCCCCGGCATCCGGGCCGATAACATCGATCGCATTTTCGAGCGGTTCTATACAGATCGGCCGGCCGGCGAGGCGTTCGGTCAGAACTCGGGCCTTGGCCTGTCGATATCCAGGCAGATCGTTGAAGCCCATGGCGGCACGCTGAGCGCCGAGAACATCCCGGGCACCAAGCCTGGCGAGATCAAGGGCGCGCGCTTCGTGGTGACGCTGCCGGCGGAAGGCTGAGGGATGAATTCCAATCACGCCTGGTCCTATTGTGCAGCCTGAACACATTCACGGCACCGCGATCCTGATAGGTGATCGCGGCATTCTCATCACCGGACCGTCCGGCTTGGGCAAGACGACGCTGGCGCTCGCCTTGATCGATCATTGCAGCCAGCGCGGGCTGTTTTCCCGGCTGATCGGCGATGACCAGCTCTTTGCCGCCGATTGCGAGGGGCGGCTGGTCTGCCGCGCACCAGCCAGCATAGCCGGCCTCGTCGAGGTGCCGGGATTCGGCCCCAAACCGATACAGTTCGAGCCAAGCTGCGTGATCGACCTCATTATCCGGCTGGTGCCAGCGGGCAAAATGGCCCGCTTCCAGGAAGACTGCAGCGAACTCGTTGTCGGCGTGACAGTGCCGCGCATCGATCTTGCCGGGCGCAATGTCGCGGCCGCCTTGCCGGCAGTGATGTCGCGTCTGTCGATTGCGCCTTTCCTGTGATCCGATTTCGATTTTTTGCTGCAATGCGTCAAATTGGCTTGGGCCGGCGCAATTTTGGGCTTGTCAACGGGCCTTGCGTCGACAAGATAGCGCTCCCGCCGCCTGGAACGGTCGGCGAGCATAAAATGCGCCTGTGAAGCGGCGATGACGGGAGCCACCAAAGAATGATCGGACTCGTGCTTGTAACGCACGGTCAACTGGCCGCCGAGTTCCGCAATGCCGTGGAACACGTCGTTGGGCCACAAGACAATTTCGAGACCGTGGCGATCGGTGCCGACGATGATATGGAACAGCGCCGCCGCGACATTATCGACGCAGTCGGCCGCGTCGATACAGGATCAGGCGTCATCGTTTTGACCGACATGTTCGGCGGCACGCCCTCCAACCTCGCCATTTCCGTGATGGAATCCGGCCGCATCGAGGTCATTGCCGGCATGAACCTGCCGATGCTGATCAAGCTGTCCAGCGTTCGTAAGGGCGATAACATGACGGCAGCCCTGGATGAGGCGCAGGCTGCCGGCCGCAAATACATCAATGTCGCCAGTCAACTCCTGAGCAGCAAATGAGCGCGCTGTTGCCGGAAAAGGACAAGATCGTTCGCGACTTTCCGATCGTCAACCAGCGCGGCCTGCATGCGCGCGCCTCGGCCAAGTTCGTTCAAATTGCCAGCGGCTTCAATGCCACGGTCCAGGTCGAGAAGGACGGCGTCAAGGTCGGCGGCACCTCGATCATGGGCCTGATGATGCTGGCGGCAAGCCCCGGTTATTCGATCCGCGTCACCGCCACCGGCCCGGAGGCCGAAGAGGTCATCGAGGCGCTGGAGCAATTGGTTGCTGCCCGTTTCGGCGAGGAAAGCTGACGTGCTGATCACTGCGGGAGACATGCACGGATAAAGATTTCTTTATATCCCATTGTCGTCCAACTCCCGATCTGCTAGTCAGGCCGGCAACTCGCGCCCTCCGACACGCCTTCGGGGCGGGGCGCGTCCCGCAATCAATTCGCATCGGAGCACTGCCATGACGGGTAGCAAGGACTATGTGGTCGCAGACATCGCGCTTGCCGGCTGGGGCCGCAAGGAGATCGAGATCGCCGAAACCGAAATGCCGGGCCTGATGGCCTGCCGCGAGGAATTCGGCGACAAGAAGCCGCTCAAGGGCGCGCGCATCACCGGCTCGTTGCACATGACCATCCAGACGGCGGTGCTGATCGAAACGCTGAAGGCGCTCGGCGCCGATATCCGCTGGGCTTCCTGCAATATCTTCTCGACCCAGGACCACGCCGCCGCGGCCATTGCCGAGGCCGGAATTCCGGTGTTTGCCGTCAAAGGCGAGACGCTGGAGGATTATTGGGTCTACACCGACAAGATCTTCCAGTGGGCCGATGGCGGCACCTCCAACATGATCCTCGATGACGGTGGCGATGCCACCATGTACATCCTGATCGGCGCCCGCGCCGAGGCCGGCGAGGATGTGCTGTCCAATCCGGGCAGCGAAGAGGAAGAGATCCTGTTTGCCCAGATCAAGAAGCGCATGCAGGCATCACCCGGCTTCTTCACCAGGCAGAAGGAAGCGATCCGCGGCGTCACCGAAGAGACGACGACCGGCGTCAACCGGCTCTATCAACTGCAGAAGAAGGGCCTGCTGCCGTTCCCGGCGATCAACGTCAATGATTCCGTCACCAAGTCGAAATTCGACAACAAATATGGCTGCAAGGAATCGCTTGTCGACGGCATTCGCCGCGGCACCGACACGATGATGGCCGGCAAGGTCGCGGTCGTCTGCGGCTATGGCGATGTTGGCAAGGGCTCGTCGGCTTCGCTCAAGGGCGCCGGCGCCCGCGTCAAGGTCACCGAGGTCGATCCGATCTGCGCGCTGCAGGCGGCGATGGACGGTTTCGAGGTGGTCACGCTCGAAGACGCGGCGCCGACGGCAGACATCGTCATCACCACCACCGGCAACAAGGACGTCGTTACCCTCGATCACATGCGCCTGATGAAGGACATGGTGATCGTCGGCAACATCGGTCACTTCGACAACGAGATCCAGGTTGCCTCGCTGCGCAACCTGAAATGGACCAACATCAAGCCTCAGGTCGACATGATCACCTTCCCGGACGGCAAACGGATGATCCTTTTGTCGGAAGGCCGCCTGCTCAACCTCGGCAACGCCACCGGCCATCCGAGCTTCGTCATGTCGGCGTCCTTCACCAACCAGGTGTTGGCCCAGATCGAGCTGTACACCAAGCCCGGCCAGTACGAGAACCAGGTCTATGTCCTGCCGAAGCATCTCGACGAAAAGGTCGCGCGCCTGCATCTCGACAAGCTCGGTGCCCGCCTGACCGAACTGTCTGGCGAACAGGCCGCCTATATCGGCGTCACTCCGCAGGGACCGTTCAAGCCGGAACACTACCGCTATTAACCACGGCGAAACTTGCCACTAGATATTGAAGCCGGGCGATTGACTTTTCGCCCGGCTTTATTTTTGCGCTGATTGATTCTTCACGCCGATTCGCGCAAGCGCTATGGTGCTGATTCGCGGTCCGGGGACGAGGCCCGGGCGCACGCATCAGGGCGGTCTTGCATTCAGGCGGCGAAGAGGACCAAGACATGCCGGGGGATAACCCGCCTTGCGCGGGACAGGCCGTTTCCGGCGGCCATAACGATTCGATCACGGGCTCCGCTGCCAGAGGCGGCAGCCTTTTGTGGCGTGCCGGCAGCCGTGTCGGGGTGCTGCTTGCTTCTTCCGCGCTGGTTGGTCCGCTGCTTGGCTTTGCTGCACATGCGCAAACCCGCGTGGCGCAAAAGGCCGGGCTGTCAGTCAGCACGGTCGAGGTCATGCAACTCGCCATGTTCGTCGGCGTCATGGGGGCGGCATTGCTGTCGGCCATCTTTCTGATCCGCGAACGGGCGCGCACCGCGGCGGAAAATGCCGAGCTCAGGACCCGTATCGCCGACGTCAATGCCGCGCTGCAGCGCTCCGAGGCGCTGCTCCATTCCCGCGATCAGCGCGTGGTCGTATGGGCGGCCGAAAACAAGAAGCCCGAGCTTGTCGGGACATTGCCGCTCGAGAGCGGCGCGCCGGAGGACCGGGCGGCCTTCCTGGCTTTCGGCCGCTGGCTTATGCCGCGTTCGGCGGCCGCACTCGAACATGCCGTCGCATCACTGCGGGACAAGGCAAAGCCGTTCGATCTGGTCATCGAATCGCAGGCCGGCCAGCCGCTCGAGGTTCACGGCCGCAAGAGTGCGGCGCATGTGCTGGTTCGCTTCGTCTCGCTTTCGGAGACACAGCGAAGCCAGGCCAGGCTGAAGATCGAGAACCAGCGCTTGGCCGCCGACCATGAGACGCTGATCGGTCTTCTGGATGCGCTCAAGATGCCGTCATGGCTGCGTACTGTCGACGGGCGGCTGAAATGGGTCAACCGCGCCTATGCCGAAGCGGTCGAGGCCGAGAATGCCGAAGCGGCGGTTCGTGACGGCAAGGAATTCCTCGGAGGCCAGGCGCGCGACACGATCGCTGAGCAGCACAAGTCGCACCCCGTCTTCGAACAGACGCTCTCCACGGTGATCGAAGGCGACCGCCGTATGTTTGCCGTGACCGATTTTGCCGGGGCGGATGGTTCGGCTGGTCTTGCCTGCGACATCAGCGCCATCGAGGCCATTCGCGCCGAATATGAGCGGACCGTGCAGAGCCACGCCGACACGCTCGATCAGCTCAACACCGCCGTGGCGATTTTCGATACCGACGAGAAATTGCGGTTTTTCAATCAGGCGTTCCAGAAACTATGGGGCCTCGACAGCGGCTTCCTGCACAGCGCGCCGGATAACGCCTTGCTGCTCGACCGCCTGCGCAGCGAAGGCAAGATCGCCGAGCAGCCCGAATGGCGGCGCTGGAAAGAGAGCCTGCTCGGCGCCTACCGCGCGGTTGAATCGCAGGAGCATTGGTGGCATCTGCCGGACGGCAAAACCATTCGCGTCGTCGCCAATCCGCAGCCCAAGGGCGGCGTCACCTGGGTGTTTGAGAACCTGACCGAGAAGATGGACCTTGAAAGCCGCTATCAGACCGCTGTGCGGGTTCAGGGTGAGACGCTCGACAACCTTGCCGAAGGCGTCGCTGTGTTCGGCCCCGACGGCAGGCTGAGATTGTCCAACCCGGCCTTCGCGGCCCTGTGGGGGCTGGATGCCGATGCCTCAAAACCCAACGTCCATGTCTCGACGATCCGCGAACTTTGCGACCGCCGTGCCGTCGACAGTCCGTGGGGCGCGTTCGTTGCCGCCATCACCGGCTTCGACGACGAGCGCCGCGACCGCCACGGCCAGACCGAATTGAACAACGGCACCGTTTTGCGCTACGCCGTCATCCCTTTGCCCAACGGCCAGGTGATGATGACTTTCGTCGACGTTACCGACAGCGTCAATGTCGAGCGGGCGCTGAAGGACAAGAATGAGGCGCTGCAAAAGTCCGACCAGATCAAGAACGAATTCGTGCAGCACGTCTCCTATGAGCTGCGCTCGCCGCTCACCAACATCATCGGCTTTACCGAGCTTCTTTCACTGCCGTCGACTGGTCCGTTGAACCAGAAGCAACGCGAATATATCGGGCATGTCGGCTCGTCCTCCTCGGTCCTGCTCACCATCGTCAACGACATCCTCGATCTGGCGACGGTGGATGCCGGCATCATGGAACTCGACATTTCCGAAGTTCACATCAATCGAACCATTACAGCCGCCGCCGAACTGGTCGCCGATCGGCTGGAAGAACATGCGATCAAGCTTAGGATCGACGCGGCTGCCGCGCCGAAGACCTTCCACGGCGACGAGATCCGCGTCCGCCAGATACTCTACAATCTGCTCAGCAATGCCGCCAATTACGCGCCGGAAGCGAGCACCATAACGCTCGCCTGCCGCCAGCTTGCCGACGGCGTGGAATTTTCCGTTCACGATGACGGCCCCGGCATGCCGCCGGACCTGCTTGAGTCAGTGTTCCGGCGCTTCGAGCCGCGCACCAATGGCGGCCGCCGCCGTGGCGCCGGGCTCGGCCTGTCGATCGTCAAGAGCTTTGTCGAACTCCATGGCGGCAGCGTCCGCATCGAGACCGGCAGGGATAAGGGCACCACGGTTGTTTGCGCTTTTCCCGACACGCCGTCGGGCATCCGTGCGGCGGCCGAGTAGCGCGTTCGATGGCGGTATTGGTGCTGGAGCGTTTTCTCGCCGACGAGGCTGCGACGGCAAGGCTCGGCGAGGATCTTGCCATGTCGCTGCGCATTGGCGACGTGCTCGCTCTCAAGGGCGATCTCGGCGCCGGCAAATCGACCTTGGCACGGGCGCTGATCAGGGCGCTGGCCGACGATGCCGGCCTCGACGTGCCGAGCCCGACCTTCACGCTGGTCCAGAGCTACGACACGCGTGTGCCGGTCCATCATTTCGATCTCTACCGCCTGGGCACGGCATCCGAGCTGGACGAGCTGGGCTTCGACGAGGCACTGACGCAAGCGGCTGCGCTGGTCGAATGGCCGGAGCGGGCAGAGGCATATTTGCCGAATACGTCGGTGCTGGTCGAACTTCTCCAGCAGGGCGACGGCCGACTGGCGAGACTGTCGGGAGAGGGCGCCGCCGTCGAGCGCGCGGCGCGATCGCTGGCAATGCGCGATTTTCTCGAGCAGGCCGGTTGGGGCGAAGCGCAGCGACGATATTTCATCGGTGATGCCTCGGCTCGCTCCTACGAGATCGTCACGCTCGCCGGATTTCCGCCGCGCGTGCTGATGAACTCGCCAAGGCTGGTGCTCGGACCGCCAGTCCGCGACGGCAAACCCTATGCCGAGATCGCCCACACGGCGCAATCCGTTTCGGCATTCGTCGCCATCGACCGGGCCTTGCGGGCCGGCGGTGTCAGCGTCCCGGAAATCCATGCCCAGGATCTCGAGCAGGGTTTTCTTCTGCTGGAGCATCTCGGTTCCCAAGGCTTTCTCGACAAGCGCGGCCAGCCGGTGGCCGCGCGTTATGCGGCGGCAGCCGAACTGCTTGCCATGATGCACGGCAAAACATGGCCGGCCCGTATGCAGGCCGGCCCCGGCGTCTTCCACGAAGTGCCGCCTTTCGACCGCGACGCCATGATGATCGAGGCCGAATTGCTGGTCGACTGGTATGTCCCGGCGATTTCACGCGCCCCGCCAAGCGAGGCGCTGCGCGCCGGCTACCACAGCGAATGGAATGCGGTGCTCGATCGGCTCGAGGGGCGCGAATACACGCTTATGTTGCGCGACTTCCATTCGCCCAACCTGATCTGGCGCGCTGACCGTTCCGGTCATGACCGCCTCGGCGTCGTCGATGTCCAGGATGCGCTGATCGGACCGTCCGCCTACGACGTCGCATCGCTCGCCATGGACGCGCGCGTCACCATTTCACCTGAAATCGAAAAGCACACGCTCGCCGCCTATATCGCCGCGCGGCGCGCGGCCGGCGTCTTCGACGAGGACGAGTTCCTCGAAACCTATGCAATCATGGCCGCACAGCGCAATTCCAAGGTACTCGGCATCTTCGTGCGGCTCGAAAAACGTGACGGCAAGCCTTATTATCTGAAGCATCTGCCGCGCATCCGCGACTATCTTCGCCGGGCGCTGGCGCATCCGGCGCTGGCCGGGCTGCAGGATTTCTACATCGCCCACGGCTTGCTGGAGGAACGCTCGATTTGACGGCTAAGGATTTAGGCCTGGCGGTGTCGGACGAGGGACCGATGCCAACGACCGCCATGGTGCTCGCCGCCGGGCTCGGCAAGCGCATGCGGCCGATCACCGACACCATGCCGAAGCCGCTGGTCAAGATCGCCGGCAAGACATTGCTCGACTGGGGGCTGGATTGCCTAGCCGAAGCCGGCGTCGCCAAGGCCGTCGTCAACGTCCACTACCTGCCGAAACAGATCGTGGACCATGTAGCCCGCCGCAATGCGCCGAGAATCGTCATTTCGGATGAGAGCAGCGGCTTGCTCGACTCTGCCGGCGGTATCGTCAAGGCATTGCCCTGGTTAGGGGCGCCCTTCTATGTGCTTAACGCGGACACCTTCTGGATCGACAGCGGCGTTTCCAATCTCAGGCGACTTGCTCTTGCATGGGAGGGCGCGACAAGGGACATTCTGCTAATGCTTGCGGATCTTCAGTCGGCAACCGGACATAGCGGCGGCACCGATTTCCTGATGGCGCCGGACGGCACCTTGCGGCGTGCGAACAACGATCCGGCCGGCCTGATCTATGCCGGCGCCGCAATCGTCCATCCGCGCATCTTCAAGGATGCGCCGGCCGGCCCGCTGTCGCTCAACGCCTATTTCGATGCGGCAATCGCCGCCGGCCGCCTGTTCGGCATGAAGATGCAGGGTCACTGGATCACAGTCGGCACACCTGACGCGATCCCGCGGGCGGAAGCAGCGGTCGCCGCCGCGCTTGCCGGCACGCCCAATGCTGTTGCTGAGGCACCCGGCGCTCTTACCGAGTTGAAATGAGCGGCTCCCGCCGCGTTTTCTCGATTCCGCCCGGAGCGCCGTTCCTGCCGACGCTGGCAGAGGCGCTGCTTGCAGGGCGCCTGGTTCCCGGCTTTGCCTATGATGGCGATCCGCTGATGCTGGCCGATCTCACCATCTATGTGCCGACGCGCCGTTCGGCGCGGGCGCTTCGCGGCGAATTCGTCGATGCTCTCTCGCGCTCGGGAAGCCGCTCGGCGATCCTGCCGGTCATCCGCCCGCTTGGCGAGTTCGACGAAGATGAAGCCCCCTTCGAGGCAGGAGCTTCGGCCGCCATCGACCTTGCGCCGCCGATCGCCGCGGTAGAGCGCCTGCTGCTGCTTGCGCCGCTGGTGCGAGCGTGGAAACGCCGCCTGCCGGCACATGTCGCGGCACTGTTCGACGAGGAGATCGTCATCCCGGCCTCCGCCGCCGACGCGCTCTGGCTGGCGCGCGACCTGGCGCGGCTGATGGACGAGATCGAGACCGAGGGCACGGATTGGGCGAGGCTCGCCGACCTTGTGACCGGCAATCTCGCAGGCTGGTGGCAGGTGACGCTCGATTTCCTGAGCATCGTGACCGAGAACTGGCCGAAGCTGCTCGAGGAACGCCATCGCTCCAATCCCGCCGCGCATCGCAATGCCCTGATAAGGCTGGAGGCAGCGCGGCTCAGGCGCAATCCGCCGGCCGGGCCGGTGATCGCCGCCGGCTCCACAGGATCGATCCCAGCCACGGCCGAGCTGCTTGCCGTGATCGCCGGTCTGCCCAATGGCGCCGTTGTGCTGCCTGGGCTCGACCGGACACTGGACGAGCCGTCCTTTGCCGCCATCAGTGCACTCGGTGCGCGCCCGGCCCTGCTTGGCCACCCGCAATACGGCCTGGCAAAGTTGATCGGCAAGATCGGCGTGCGGCGCGCCGACGTCGAGGACCTTGCTGTTGCGCCGCGGCCGCTTGCATTGCGCGCCGCACTCGTCGGCGAAGCGCTTCGCCCGGCGGAGACTACCGAGCTCTGGGCCGAGACGCGCGCCCGCTTTACGGCCGGTGATGTTGCCGAGGCCTTCGCTGACGTGACGCTTCTCGAAGCCGCCAGCGAACGCGATGAGGCCGTGGCGATCGCCGTCGCGCTCAAACAGGCCGTCGAACGGCCCGGCCAGCGCGCCGCGCTGGTCACCGGCGATCGCGCGCTGGCGCGGCGCGTCTCGGTCGAGCTGTTGCGCTTCGGCGTCGCCGCCGACGATTCCGGGGGCACGCCGCTCATCAACCCGCCCGCCGCCCCCCTGCGCAGGCTGGCGCTTCAGGCAGCCTTCCGGCCGGGCGACCCGGTCGCCTTGCTGTCGCTGCTCAAGCATCCGCTGCTTGGCCTCGGCCGAGAGCGGGCAAGCGTGCGCCATGCGGCCGAAATCGTCGAACTCGTGGCGCTGCGCGGTGGCACCGGGCGTCCGGACGTCGCGTCGCTGCCGCAGCTCTTCGGCACGCGGCTCCTCGAATTCGACGGCGGCGGCAATCGCCGCCCGCCTTTCTGGCGATCGCGCCTCTCGGTCAGGCGCATCGAACAGGCGCGCGAGCTGCTGATCCGGCTAGCGGCTGCGCTGGCGCCGCTGGTTGCTTTTCGCGGCGAGGAAAATGCCGATCTTGCCACGCTTGTGCGTGCCAGCGTCGTTGCGCTCGAAAGCCTCGGACGCGCCGCCGACGGCAGCCTGAGCGAACTCTATGCCGGCGATGCCGGCGAAAAGCTTGCCGAGCTCTTGCGCGGGCTGGTCGCGGCCTCGGTGTCGTTCTCCTTCGCGGCTGACGAATGGCCTGACGTGATGGAGGCGCTGATCGCGCCCGAGATGGTCAAGCCGGCGCAAGGCACCGACAGGAACATCGCCATCTGGGGTGTGCTGGAAGCGCGGCTTCAGGATGTCGACACGCTGGTCGTCGGCGGGCTCAACGAAGGCGTGTGGCCGCGCAAGCCGGAGAGCGACCGCTTCATGTCGCGGCTGATGAAGACCGGCATCGATCTTGAACCGCCGGAGCGGCGCATCGGCCTTGCCGCCCATGATTTCCAGATGGCCATGGGCGCCAAGAAATTGGTGCTGGCCCGCTCCGCCCGTTCCGGCGACGCACCGTCGGTGCCCTCGCGCTGGCTGCAGCGTATCCTTACCTTCGTCGGCGAGGACCATGCTACGGGACTTCGCCGGCGCGGCGATGAACTGCTTGCCTGGGCGCGTGTGCTCGATGCCGGCGAAAAGCAGGACTTTGCGCCGCGGCCGCAGCCGAAACCGCCGCTCACCGTACGGCCGCACCACTTCTCGGTCACGGAGATCGAAACGCTGCGTCGCGATCCTTATGCGGTCTATGCCAGAAGGATACTCGGCCTGATGCCGCTCGATCCGGTCATTCGCGATCCGGGCGCTGCCGAGCGTGGCACGCTGTTTCACGCAATTCTGCACCTCTTCTCAGCGAGGGTGGCCGACCCGCGCGCGCCGGAGGCGCTGGACGGGCTTATCGCCGCAGGCCGCTCCTGCTTTGCCGAGGCTGCGCTGCCCGCCGATGTCGAGGCGGTGTGGTGGCCACGCTTCGAAAAGCTTGCCGCCGGCATCATCGAATGGGAGCGCGGCCGGGCCGCAGCCGTGGCACGGCGGCACGCCGAGGAACGCGCCGAAAAGACCGGGGTCGGCCGATCCGGCGTAACCCTGTCCGGCTATGCCGATCGCATCGATCTGCTGGCTGGCGGAATGGCCGACATCCTCGACTACAAGACCGGCTCGTCGCCATCCAAAGCACAGGCGCACACGCTGCTCGCGCCGCAACTGGCGCTGGAGGGCGCGCTGCTCAGGCGCGGCGCTTTCAAGGAGCTTGGCGCATGCGAGCCGTCGCAACTGGCCTTCGTGCGGCTGAGGCCGAATGGTGAAGTGTTCGAGGAATCCATCCTCGAATACAACCGCAAGCCGCGAACCGCCGCCGATCTCGCCGAAGAAGCGTGGGCGCGGCTGGAAAAACTGCTGATCCACTACGCCGACCCCGCGACCGGCTATCTGTCGCGGGCGCTGCCGTTCCGCGAGGGCGAGACCGACGGCGACTATGACCATCTCGCCCGCGTGCTCGAATGGTCCGCCGGCGGCGACGCCGACGACGAGGGAGGGGAGGCATGAAAAAGGCCTACCCCATTCCAAGCGACACTGCCGCGAGCCAGGCAAGCGCGTCCGACCCGCGCAATTCCGCCTGGGTGTCGGCCAACGCCGGATCCGGCAAGACCCATGTACTCGCCCAGCGCGTTATCCGGCTTTTGCTGCGTGGCACCGATCCGTCCAAGATCCTGTGCCTGACCTATACGCGTGCCGCAGCCGCCAACATGTCGAACCGTGTGTTTTCCACCCTGTCGCAATGGACGACCTTGGGCGATGCCGAGCTCTCGACACGGATAGAGGCGCTGGACGGCCGCCAGCCCGACCGCGAAACCATGCGCCGGGCGCGGCGGTTGTTTGCGGAGGCGCTGGAAACACCGGGCGGGCTGAAGATCCAGACCATCCACGCCTTCTGCGAATCGGTGCTGCATCAGTTCCCGCTGGAAGCCAATATCCCGGCGCATTTCGAAATGCTCGATCCGCAAATGGAGGCTTCGCTGTTCGCCGCCGCCCGCCGCGACATGATTTCGGGCGGCGTTGCAGGCGATGCGGCGTTGGCCGAGGCCTTCGCCACCGTGCTTGAGCGCGGCGGCGAACATGGGCTCGACGCACTGCTGGCCGAGATCGTGCGCAAGCGCGATGGTTTGCGTGCGTTCATCGCCGCGGCCGGCGGCGATGGTTTTCAGGCGCTGTTCGACGAGTTTCAGTTCCGCGCCGGCCAGACGCCCGAAGGCATAGCCGCCTCCGTCTGGCCGCTGCCCGGCTTCCTGCCGGATTATCTCGTCACCTTTTCGCGGGCGGCCGAGGCCGCCGATGCGCGCGTGGTGCTGAACAATATGCTGCCATACGCCCGTCTCGCCTTCGCCGAGGAGCATCCGGTCCGTCGCCTGAATTTGCTCTCCAAGGCTTTCCTGAGGGCCGACGGCGAGCCTTACGATCCGGCAAAGACGTTCAAAAGGGCATTGCTGGACCGGTTGCCCGATCTTGCTGAACGATATCTGGCGGCGGTCGACGCCATTCTCGAAATCTCCGACCGGCTGGCCTTGTTCAGGATGCTGGAGGGCACGCGTGCGGCGCTGACCATCGCCGACTGGCTGATCGCCCGCTACGAGCAATTGAAGCGCGCCCGCGGCTTCCTCGACTTCAACGACCTGATCACCCGCACGGTCCATCTACTGGCGCGGCCCGACGCCGGCCCATGGGTGCAATACAAGCTCGACCAGGGCATCGACCACATCCTCCTCGACGAGGCGCAAGACACCAGTCCCGACCAGTGGGAGGTGGTCAAGCGGCTGGCGGAGGAGTTCTTTGCCGGACTCGGCGCACGCGACGCCGTCCACCGCACCATCTTTGCGGTCGGCGACGAAAAGCAGTCGATCTATTCCTTCCAGGGAGCCGCCCCGGACTCCTTTGCCGACAGCCGGATTTTGTTTGCCGGCAAAGTCAGATCCGCCGCCGCCGCCTTCGCCGATCTCAAGCTGACCTGGTCGTTTCGCTCGACCGACGACGTGCTTGCGGCGGTGGATCGTGTCTTTGCCGACCCGGACGTGCGGCGCGGCATCAGCCACGATCCCGATCCGCTCGACCACAAGGCGATCCGCAACGATGCGCCGGGCTATGTCGAGGTCTGGCCCTCGCTCGGCGCCGACGCCGTCGACGAACCGGACGACTGGACGCAAGCGGTGGATCACGCCCACGCACCGGCGGTGCGCGTTGCCGAAAAGGTTGCAGCGACCATTGCCGGCTGGATCGGCGGCGGCGAGGTCATCGAAGGGCGTGGCAAGAGACTCCGGCCCGGCGACGTGCTGGTGCTGGTGCGCAAGCGCGACCGCTTCGTTCATGCCCTGACACGGGCGTTGAAGCGCCGCGGCATCCCGGTGGCCGGCGCCGACCGGCTCAGCCTGCCTGGCCATATCGCGGTGAAGGACCTGATCGCACTCGGTCATTTTCTCGTCCAGCCCGAGGACGATCTGTCGCTGGCCGCCGTGCTGCGCAGCCCGATCTTCGATGTCTCGGAAGAGCAGCTTTTCGCGCTTGCTGCGGAGAGGCCGTCGGGCGTCTCGCTGATCGCCTCGCTGCGCCGGCATGCCGGCGAAAGCGTGGCGTTGGCCGCCGTCGTCAGCCGGCTCGACACATGGTCGAACGAGGCCGCATTCAAGCCGGTGTTCGAATTCTATGCTGCAGCTCTCGCCCGCGATGGCCTGCGCAAGAAGATGATCGCGCGGCTCGGGCCGGAGGCCGGCGACATCCTCGACGAATTCCTGAATTTCTGCCTGGCCGAGGAGCGGACCGGCCTGCCGGGACTGGAATCCTTCCTGTCGACGTTGGAAAACGCCGGCCCCGAGATCAAGCGCGAAATGGACCAGACCCGCGACGAGGTTCGCGTCATGACCGTGCATGCCGCCAAAGGCCTGGAGGCGCCGGTGGTATTCCTTGTCGATGGCGGCTCCGCGCCGTTCAGCGACCAACATCTGCCGAGATTGATGCCGTTCGAAGGCTCGGGCGACTGCTGGGAGGGCAAGGGTTATCTCTGGCGTTCAGCCAGCGATGTCGCCAATGGATTTTCACGCGCCGCATCGGCCCGCGCCCGAGAGCTCGCCGACGATGAATATCGCCGGCTGCTCTATGTCGGCATGACCCGCGCCGAGGATCGACTGATCGTCTGCGGCTACCATGGCAAGCGGGCGCCGAATACCGGCACCTGGCATTCGATCGTCAGCCGCGCACTGGTCGGTGCCGCGGAGAGCGAAGCACGCCGGCATCCCGCCACCGGCGAGACCGTGCATCGTTTCCAGGCGACGAAACTGTCGCCCATGCCACTGGCGTCAGTGGATGAGGCACGACAGGCTGAACGCTTTGCGCCATTGCCGGAAACCCTGTTCCAGCCTCTGCCGCCCTTCGAGGAATTGCCGCGGCCGCTCTCGCCGTCCGGCGCCTCGGTGCTGATCGACGAGGCGCGGCAAGCGGTGGCCGACACGCGTTCGCCGGTGCTGGATGCCGACGCCGAGCCCGGCTTTGCCGTCGTGCGCGGGCTGGCGCTGCACAAATTGCTGCAGATGCTGCCCGGCATCGACGAGGGAAAACGCCGGGATGCCGCCGAACGCTATCTGGCAGGAGCCGGCGCGGCATGGCCCGACGACGAGCGCGACAAGGCACTGGCTGGCGTTTTCAGAATTCTTGCTGACAGCCGCTTCGCGCCGCTGTTTGCGCCAGACTCGCGCGCTGAAATCGCCATCATGGGCAGCCTGGAGGTGAGCGGCAAACTGCGCTCGATTTCCGGCAAGATCGACCGGCTGACAGTAACGCCGGACAAGGTTTCGATCGTCGACTACAAGACCAATCGGCCAGCGCCAGCTACGCTCGCCGAAGTCCCGCAAGCCTATGTTCTGCAGCTCGCACTCTATCGCGCGCTGCTTCAGCCGCTCTATCCGGGACGCGAGGTCTCGGCGGCGCTGCTGTTCACCGAGGCGCCGCGGCTGATCGAGCTGCCGGCAGCGGCCATGGACGACGCGCTTGCTAGACTCACGGGAGCGTGACACAACACTTGCTTGAAGACGGACGCGATCACCACCACATTTGGTGCGACGAACAAATCGAAAGGATCTCAGCATGGCCACCGTCAAGGTCGACAAGAGCAATTTCCAGGCCGACGTGCTCAATGCCAAGGAGCCGGTCGTGGTCGATTTCTGGGCGGAATGGTGCGGCCCGTGCAAGATGATCGCCCCGGCGCTCGAGGACATCGCCATCGAACTCGGCAGCAAGATAAAGGTCGCCAAGCTCAACATAGACGAGAATCCTGAGCTGGCCGCGCAGTTCGGCGTGCGCTCGATCCCGACGCTGATGATCTTCAAGGGCGGCGAAGTCGCCGACATGAAGGTCGGTGCTGCGCCGAAAACGGCATTGTCGCATTGGATCAACGGCAGCCTCGCCTGATCCGATCAGAATTTTGCAGAAAAGCCCGGCCTCGCGCCGGGCTTTCTTTTGCTGGCGTCATTGGTGGGGCGCTCTGGCACTCGCGGCTTGCCGCCCGGTATTCTTCTCTTCTGAATACAAAGGAGAAGCGACATGACCGGATCCGCCAAGGCCACCGTCTTCATCGACAATGAGCGCGTCATCGTCACCGAATACCGCTTCGCTCCCGGTGACAACACCGGCTGGCACCGCCACGGCCACGACTATGTGATCGTGCCGCTGACCGACGGCAAGGTGAAGCTCCTGACCAAGGATGGCGAATCCTTCGCCGAGATGAAGAAGGGCGCGCCGTATTTCCGCAACGAGGGCGTCGAACATGACGTTATCAGCGCAAACGATGGCGAATTCGCCTTCATCGAGGTCGAACTGAAGTAGTCCACCAACCACCGGCTGCGCCGCTACAATTGTCCGGCGCGGCGCTATTCACCAATCCGCGATACGATCGCCGCCGACGAATTGTGCGCTTTTCTCAGTGTATTCGAACAGTTCGATCTTCACACCGTTGGGGTCGCGGATCCAAGCTTGGTAGGTGTCATCGCACGCGCGTTTCTTGGAAGTGACATCGACCCCCTTTGACCTCAGATGGGCGATCGCGGCGTCGATGTTTTCCACTTCGAGGCAGAAGTGGTTGATCTGGTTCAAGTCGCTATAGCTTGCGCCGTCTTTCTGGAACACCTCGACGTGGCTACGGCTGCCGCAATTGAGGTAGAAGCCGAAAATCTTCGCCTCGCGCAGGAAATTGAACTGAGTGTCCATGCCGAGAACGTCCCGATAGAAGCTTCGCGTCATCTCCAGGTCATTCGCGAAAATGCAAACGTGTGCGAGCTGCTTTACCTTGATCATGACTGGCTCCTCGCGGTGATCTGACAGGTGTGGCGCCATCGCGGCCCGGGCGAACGCACGCCTCAGGTTGGCGGCGTGCCGTTTTCGGCCAGTACCGCGCCGGCCAGGTAAAGCGATCCGCCGATCAGGATGCGCGGCGGCGGTCCGTCCCATGTGTCGCGCAGCAGCATCAGTGCGCTTACAACGGAACTAACCGGTTCGGCCGACAAGCCTGCCTCAATGGCGCGGGTCGCCAGTTCGTCGTTCGGCACGCCGGCGTCGCTCAGGCTCACCGGCACGGTGTAGACGTGCCGCACCAGCCCTTTGAAGGCCCGGAAATAGCCGCTCTGGTCCTTGGTGTTGATCATGCCCGAGATCAGGAACAGCGGCCGCGGGTTCTTTTCCTCCTGCTCGGCCAGCGCCTCAGCGACGACCACGCCGGCGCCGGGATTATGGCCGCCGTCGAGCCAGATGTCGGCGCCCTTCGGCGCCAGTTCGCTCAACCGGCCTTGCGGCAGCTTTTGCATGCGGCCCGGCCAGGCGACATTCGCCATCGCCTTCTCGGCAGCGCGGTGGCTGATCTCGAAGCCGGCCGCCTTGACCGCCGCGATCGCAGCCGCCGCGTTGGCGAATTGATGGCGCCCCGGCAGGCGCGGCGGCGGCAGATCCATCAATCCATCTTCGTCCTGATAGACCATGCGGCCGTTTTCCTCATAGGCAAGGAAATCCTGGCCATAGACGAAGGCGGGGCAGTCGAGCCGTTCGGCGGTTTCGATGAGCACCTGCTGGGCCGTCTCGCTTTCCTGCGCGCCGATGACGACCGGGCACCCGCGCTTGATGATGCCGGCCTTTTCGGCGGCGATCAGCTCGACGCGGTCGCCGAGATAGGCTTCGTGGTCGAGCGAGACCGGCATGATCACCGACACGGCCGGCTCGGCGATGACATTGGTGGCGTCGAAGCGGCCGCCAAGGCCGACCTCGAGGATGACGGCATCGGCCGGATGTTCGGAAAACAGCAGGAAGGTGACGGCGGTGAGGATTTCGAAGACGGTGATCTTCTGGCCTTGATTGGCCTCGGCGACCCGGGCGATGGCTTCGGCGAAGACCTTGTCGTCAACCAGCCTGCCGCCGCCATCGGCGGCCAGCCGGTAGCGCTCGTGCCAGTTCACTAAGTGTGGCGAAGTGTGGACGTGGACGCGGTAGTCGGCTGCTTCGAGCAGCGCCCGTGAAAAGGCGGCACAGGAGCCCTTGCCATTGGTGCCGGCGATGTGGATGACCGGCGGCAGCTGGTCCTGCGGATTGCCGAGGCGTTCGAGCAGCCGCGAAATGCGGTCGAGCGAAAGGTCGAAGCCCTTCGGATGAAGCGCCATCAGGCTCTCGATTTCGCGGTCGGCGGCAAGCGTGGTCATGGGAGAATCCTAGGCGCGTGCGCAACGGCACACAACAGCCGCTCGCGCCGCGTGATGTCGCGTCAGGCGTGCGGCCGGGCTTCGGCCGGAATCAACGACGGCGGCAGGATCTCCGGCTCCTGCGGTTTTTGCTCCTCCGGCAGCTTGAGCAGCATTCTCAGCAGCCGCGCAATCGTCTGGCGCATCTCCAGCCGTGACACCACCATGTCGACCATGCCGTGTTCCATCAGATATTCGGCGCGCTGGAAGCCTTCGGGCAGTTTTTCCCTGATCGTCTGCTCGATGACACGCGGTCCGGCAAAGCCGATCAGCGCGCCTGGTTCGGCAATGTGCACGTCGCCCAGCATGGCGTAGGAGGCGGTGACGCCACCGGTCGTCGGGTTGGTCAGGACGACGATGTAGGGCAGGCCGGCCTCCTTCAGCCTGTCGACGCCGACCGTGGTCCGCGGCAACTGCATCAGCGACAGGATGCCTTCCTGCATACGCGCGCCGCCGGAGGCCGCAAACAGGATCAGCGGCCGCTTGCGCTGCAAGGCGACCTCGAAACCATGCACGATGGCGTCACCGGCCGCCATGCCGAGCGAGCCGCCCATGAAGGCAAAATCCTGCACCGTCACCACCACCGGAACGCCTTCGACCGTGCCCAGCGCATTGATGATGGCGTCTTCCATGCCGGTCTTGGCCTTGGCATCCTTCAGCCGGTCTACGTAGCGCTTCTCGTCGCGGAACTTGAGCGGATCCTGAACGACCTTGGGGTTTTCCAGCGTCTCGTATTTGCCGTCGTCGAGGAAGAATTTCAGCCGTTCCTTAGCCGATATCTTCATATGGTGGCCGGAGGACGGGATGACGAACTGGTTCTGCTCCAGATCCTTATGGAACACCATTTCGCCGGTCTCGGGATCCTTGATCCACAAGTTTTCCGGCATGTCGGTGCGGCGGCCGAGCATCGAATTGATCTTCGGACGGACGTAATTGGTGATCCAGTTCATCGCTTCGGCTCCTGTCCCTTAAGAAGACGTAGGAAGATTATTCGGCGGCAGCAAGGCGAGCCGCGCGAACCCCTTGCGAAAGTCCGCTGACCAGCGTGGCGACGGCCTCGGCCGGATCGGCGGTCTTTTCGCCCTTCGGCCCGAGCACGTTGGCGACGGCATTGACAATCGCGGTGCCGACAACGACGCCATCGGCCGACGCGCCGATGATGCGCGCCTGCTCTGCTGTCTTGACGCCGAAGCCGACGCAGACCGGCAGGTCGGTATGGCTCTTGATGCGCTTGACAGCTGCCGCCACCTTGCCGGTGTCGGCCAGCGCCGAACCGGTGATACCGGTCATCGACACATAATAGACGAAGCCGGAGGTGTTCTGCAGCACCTTGGGCAGGCGCTTGTCGTCGGTGGTCGGCGTCGCCAGCCGGATGAAATTGACGCCGGCCTTGAGTGCCGGGATACAAAGTTCCTCATCCATCTCCGGCGGCAGGTCGACGACGATCAGCCCGTCTATGCCGCTGGCCAGCGCGTCGCTCAGGAAGCGCTCGACCCCGTAGATGTAGATCGGATTGTAATAGCCCATCAAGACGATCGGCGTTTCACTGTCGCCGGCGCGGAATTCCGAGGCCATCTTCAGTGTCTTGACCAGTGTCTGGCCGCCCTTCAGCGCCCGCAAGCCGGCCGCCTGGATCGCCGGGCCGTCGGCCATCGGATCGGAAAACGGCATGCCGAGCTCGATGATGTCGCTGCCGGCGCCGGGCAGCGCCTTCATGATCGAGAGCGACGTGTCGTAGTCAGGGTCGCCGCCCATGAAATAGGTTACGAGTGCCGGTCGGCCCTCGGCCTTCAGCTTTGCCATGCGGCGGTCGATACGGGTGGCCATGATCAGATCTCCATGCCCAGCATATTGGCCACCGTATGCACGTCTTTGTCGCCGCGGCCGGACAGGTTGACGATGACGATCTGGTCCTTGTCCATGTCAGGCACGATCTTCACCGCCTGTGCGATGGCATGGGCCGATTCAAGCGCAGGAATGATGCCCTCGACGCGTGTCGTCAACTGGAACGCCTCCAGCGCCTCGCTGTCGAGGATCGGCACGTAGTCGACGCGGCCGGAATCGCGCAGCCATGAGTGCTCCGGTCCGACGCCGGGATAGTCGAGGCCGGCCGAGATCGAGTGGCCGTCCATGATCTGACCGTCGGCGTTCTGCAGGAGGTAGGTACGGTTGCCATGCAGCACGCCGGGCGCGCCGGCACTCATCGAGGCGCAATGCTCGATGCCGTCGAGGCCGCGGCCTCCGGCTTCTACGCCGATGATGCGCACCCCACTGTCGTCGAGGAAGGGATGGAACAGGCCGATAGCGTTGGAACCGCCGCCGACGCAAGCGATGATGGTGTCAGGCAGCCGGCCTTCCTGCTCGAGGATCTGGGCGCGCGCCTCGGTGCCGATCACCGACTGGAAGTCGCGCACCAGCTCCGGATAGGGGTGCGGGCCGGCGGCGGTGCCGATCAGATAATAGGTATCCTCGACGTTGGTCACCCAGTCGCGCAGGGCCTCGTTCATGGCGTCCTTCAGCGTGCCGTGGCCGGCCGTCACCGGCCGCACCTCGGCGCCCAGAAGCTTCATGCGAAAGACGTTGGGGCTTTGCCGGGCGACGTCGGTCGCGCCCATATAGACGATACAAGGAAGCCCGAAGCGCGCCGCGACCGTGGCGGAAGCGACACCATGCTGGCCGGCACCGGTCTCTGCGATGATCCTCGTCTTGCCCATGCGCTTGGCGAGCAGGATCTGGCCGAGGCAGTTGTTGATCTTGTGCGAGCCGGTGTGGTTCAGGTCCTCGCGCTTGAAATAGACCTTCGCGCCGCCCCCGAGGCCCTTCGCCAAGGACACCTCACGAAGATGCCTGGTCAGGCCTTCGGCGAAATAGAGCTTCGACGGCCGCCCGGCGTAATGCGTCGAGAGATCGGTCAGTTCGGCCTTGAAATCCGGGTCATTCTTGACCTCGTTCCAGTGCCGCTCCAGTTCGAGGATCAGCGGCATCAGCGTTTCGGCAACGAAACGACCGCCAAAAATGCCGAACATGCCCTGCTCGTCGGGGCCGGTGCGGAAGGAATTCGGTATCGCCGGCTTGTCCATCGCCGATCTCCTGGTCTGAGGTTTGAAGCGTGGTCAGGCGGCGCGGTTGTCGCGTGCTGCCCCGACGGCGCGGAAAAATTGTTCGATCAGCGCCGGTTCCTTGACGCCCGGCGCGCTCTCCACGCCCGAGGAAACATCTATTCCGGGCGGGTTCGCCAGCCGAAAGGCGTCGCCGATATTGCCGGCATTGAGCCCACCGGAAAGCATGTAATCGACGCCGGCGTCAAGGCCAGCCAGAATGCGCCAGTCGAAGGCAAGACCGTTGCCGCCCGGCAATTCCGAACCCTTAGGCGGCTTGGCATCGAACAGGAAGCGGTCGGCAATGCCGATGAAGGGTTTGACCCGCGCGAGATCGGCAGCCTCGCTGACCGGCAGCGCCTTCATCACCGGCAAACCGTAGCGGGCCTTCACCTCTGCCACCCGCTCGGGGGGCTCGGCGCCGTGAAGCTGCAGCATGTCGGGCTGCATCTTTTCGACGATCTCGTCCAGGAACGCATCGCTGGCGTCGACCGTCACGGCAACCGCCTTAGCCTTGCCGCGCGCCGCTTCGCGCAGGCGGCCGGCTTCCGCCGGCTCGACATAGCGCGGGCTTTTGGCAAAGAAAATGAAGCCGACATGGCTGGCGCCGCCGGCCAATGCCGCAGCCAGTGCCTTGTCGGTCTTCAACCCGCATATCTTGATGTCGAGCGCCATGGCGCGGGATTGGCACGAAACGGCCAAAGAGTCGAGAAAAAGCATCCTGTTTGCCGCCAGCGTGGAACGCGCTACCTTGCTAATGTAAGAGCGGAACGCGCTACCTCGCTAATCTAAGAGCGCAACGCTACTTGCTCAGGCACAAAGGCGGGAGAACAAAGATCATGCCGGAAAAGACCGTCGCGGAACTCAGGCAAAAGCTGGCGCAGGCCCATGAGGTCATCGCTCATTTGATGGACAAGGCGGCTTTCAACGGCGCCGAGGCGCACCGGGCGCTGGCTTATTTCAGCAACGAGACCTTCGAGAAGGATTTTCTGCCCTGGCCCCGCCATGTCGATGAGGGGTTGCGGCCGGAGGAGTTGAACGCGGCGAATGACGATTGATCGGACAACTACTCGAACGCGATCGCCTGCAGCGCGCCGCCATTGCGCTTGAGCCAATCCTTGCAGCGCTCGGTATCCGGGCAGAGCTGCTCGCATAACTTCCAGAATTTGGGCCCGTGGTTCATCTCCTTGAGATGCGCCACCTCATGCGCGACGAGGTAGTTTATCACCGGCCGCGGCGCCATCATGATGCGCCAGGAAAACGACAGATTGCCGTCCGACGTGCAGGACCCCCAGCGGCTCGACGTATCCTTGAAGCGGATCGCCTTGGCCCGTTTGCCGATCGCCGCGCTGTGCTTGGTCACCAGCGCTTCGATCTCGCGCTTGGCTTCGCGCTTGAGGAAATCAGCGATGCGGCGCGGCAGATGCAGGCGCTCGCCATGCACGATCATCAGCGGCCCGCGCTCGTCGCGCGACAGCGTGACGGTGCCGCGTTTCGACGGTTCATGGACGATGCGATGCGGCACGCCGCGCACCGGTATCTTGATGCCGGGCCGCACCTGCGGCCGGTTGGGCACTTTGGCTAGCCTTTGCTCCAGCCAGTCCTGATGGCGGTCGAGGAATTTTTCCACCTCGCCGCGCCGCAGCCCCGGCGGCACGGTGATGCGCAAGCCGCGGCCGCCGGAATCGATGCGCAGTGTAAGGCGGCGGGCACGGTCGTTCTCGACGATCTTGAGCGGCAGCGTGCGGCCGGCAACGCAATGCTCGCGCTCCACGACGGGCGTGGGCTTGGGTTTCGTCGGGGTGCGAAAGAAGCCGAAGGACATTCCGGGACGATACGTGATTCGAGGGAAACGAATAGAACAAAAAAGAAACGGCGCCGCTGACGCGACGCCGTTGGATTATCTATCTGGGCACGGGACCTTACTCGTCAAGCAGGCCCGGCGTGGATTTGCCGCTGGGTTTGTTGTTCGTCGCCGACCCGGTCGTGGGCGACGTCGACTTGTTGCGGTTGGCCATGAAGCGGTCGAACTCTTCCTGGTCCTTGGCGCGGCGCAATTCGCGGGCATATTCGTCGAACTCGCTCAGCATCTCGTCGAGCTTGCGGCGTTCCTCGGCAAGCCGCTCGAGTTCCTTTTCGCGCCAGTCGTCGAACGCGACGTTGCCGGTGCGGGCGGAGCCATGACCCCAGCGCGCGGCCTTGTCGGAACCACGGCGGCAGCCGGCGAAGATGCCGTCGGTGGCGCGGTTGACGTCACGCTTGAAGCCGTCGAGCCGGTCGCCCCAGATGATGTAGGCGAGCATGGCCAAGCCGAGCGGCCAGAACACCATGAACCCGATCACCATCAACGCGATGGTCGCCGGCGTCCAGGCCGGACGGATCAATGCAGATGTGTTCATTTCTCCCAATCCTTCAGTTGGAGACAGCCAAATCCGGCTGCGTCGAATCGAAATGGGATGGAGAAAACGGCGATTCAAGACAGCGATCGCCAAAACCGGACAAGCGGCTGAAATGATTATCGCTTTTTAAGATTTTCGAGGAAAAGCACGACTAATCCGGCAATCAGCCCCCAGAACGCCGCGCCGACGCCGAACAGCGTCAGCCCCGATGCGGTGACGGCGAAGGTGACCGTGGCGGCCATCCGCTCGTCCTCGTCTTTCAAGGCGATCGACAATGCATTGGCGAGCGGCGCCATCAGCGCCAGGCCGGCGACCAGCGCGATCAGGCTCTGCGGCAATACGGCGAAGATCGCCACCAGCGAGGCGCCGAACAGGGCAAAGACGAGATAGGCCAACGCATAGAACGGCGCGGTCTTCCAGCGCTCGGCCGGATCGGGATGCACGTCGGGCCCGGTGCAGATCGCCGCCGAGATTGCCGCCAGATTGGTAGTCGAGGCGCCGAACGGCGCCGTCAGCAGCGAAAACAGGCCGGTGACGCCGATCAGCGGCCCGGGTTCGGGATGATAGCCGGCTGCCCTCAGCACGGCGAGGCCGGACAGGTTCTGCGAGGCCATGGTGACGAGGTAGAGCGGCAAGGCGAGGCCGATGATTGCAGTGGCGGTGAACCGCGGCATCACCAGCATCAAGCTCGAGAGTTCCGGTGCCGGCAGACCGCCGACCCGGCCGGTGAGGAAGGCGGCGAGACCGCCGCCGATCAGCACCAGCAGCACCGACAGCGCCGGGTTGAACAGGCGGATGACGAAGAACGCCGCAACCAGCGGCAGGATCAGCCAGGGGTCGACGGGAACGGTCTTCACCGCATTGATGGCGAAGGTGACGACGATGCCGGCCAGCATTCCGGATGCGACGGACGCCGGTATTCTGGCGATCAGCTTGGTCAAGGGCCTGAACAGGCCTGTGGCGATCAGCAGGACCGCGGTGACGACGAAGGCGCCAACCGCCTCACCCATCGAAAAGCCGGTCGACGCGGCGATCAGCGCCACGCCTGGCGTCGACCATGCGGTAATGACCGGCATTTTTGTGCGCCAGGACAGCCACAGGCTCTCGATCGCCATCGCCAGGCAAAGCGCCGTCACCCAGCTTGCGGTCTCGACCTGCGTTGCGCCGACCGCCTTGGCGGCGGCAATGACGATGGCCAGCGTACCGCCGAAGCCGACGATCGCCGCGACGAAGGCGGACACCGGAATGGAAATGCGCATGCCTCTATCCCGCCTGCCGCACCATAGCGTCCACCGCCCGCACCAGCATGTCGAGATCCTGCGGCCGCGACAGGCGGTGGTCGCCGTCGGGGATGAGCGACAGCGTGACGTCGTCGGCCGGCAGTAGGCTGACCAGCTTCAACGCATGGCTCGACGGCACGTCGGGATCGGCCAGGCCTTGCAGGATGTGGACCGGACAGTGCGTGTCGATCGGCCCGGTCATCACCCGGTTGTTGCGGCCGTCCTCGATCAGTCCGCGCGTGTAGATGTACGGTTCGGCGGAATAGTCCGACGGCTCTTCGAAAAAGCCCTTTTTCCTGAGGTCGCGCTTCTGCGCCCCGGTCAGCACCGGCTCCACCAGTTCGAACGTGAAATCGGGCGCCGGCGCCAGCAGCACAAGGCCGGCGACGCTGTTCTCTCCCGCCTTGCGCAACTCCTGCACCATGCGCAGCGCGATCCAGGCGCCCATCGACGAACCGACCAGGATTTGCCTGCCCTGGGTGAAACGGCGGAAAACCGCCAGGCTCTCGCGCAGCCATTTCGAGATGGTGCCGTCGGCAAAGGCACCACTCGATTCGCCGTGGCCGGAATAATCGTGGCGCAGGAAGGCGCGGCCTTCTTTGCGCGTCCATTCCGACAAGGTTTCGGCCTTGGTGCCCAGCATGTCGGATTTGTAGCCGCCAAGCCAGACGATGCCGGGCTCGGCACCTGCCGCATGCCTGACGGCGATGCTCGTCCCGTCGACGTCCAGGAAGATCGGGGTGGTGCTCATGGTGTATTCCCTCACGCCGGTCTTTTGGCACAAGCGGGGGTTCAACGAAAAGTGCTCTGCTACTTTCTTCGCTTGGTGCAGAGGAGCATTCATCGGGCAGGTGATTTCCTGAGAATGCTGTGCTATTGACTCCGACCGCGCGCTCACCACATTGCGCGTTCGCAATTCTGAACTGAAGAACCCCTTAACGAAACGGCTCAAGGAGACCACGACCATTCGCAGACCTTTCAAAGCAGCGGCGCCCACCAAGGAAGGCCCGCGCTCCAACCGTGACATCCGGGTTCCCCGGGTCCAGCTAATCGACGCCGAAGGCCAGAACCGCGGCGATGTCTCCATCAACGACGCATTGCTGCTCGCCGAAGAGGCTGGGCTCGACCTGGTCGAGATATCGCCCAATGCAGTGCCGCCCGTGGTAAAGATCCTCGATCTCGGCAAGCTGAAATACGCCAACCAGAAGAAGGCGGCCGAGGCGCGCAAGAACCAGAAGGTCATCGAGATCAAGGAGATCAAGATGCGCCCGAACATCGACAGCCACGACTACGAGACCAAGATGAAGGCTGTCCGGCGCTTTTTCGAGGAAGGCGACAAGGTCAAGCTGACATTGCGCTTCCGCGGTCGCGAGATGGCGCATATGGAACTCGGCATGCAGCTTCTGAACAAGGTTCGCGAGGAAGTGGCGCCCATCGCCAAGGTCGAAGCCGAACCGAAGCTCGAAGGCCGCCAGATGATGATGGTGCTGGCGCCCCGCTAAAGCGCGTTGCGCTTTAGTTCTGTTTTGTGCATGTCGTTGTCGCAAAACCGCTGCGCACTTTTGGGCGACGTGCATAAAATCCGCCTGAATCATGTTGCAAGGCGTCCCGGCGATCGGCGGGGCGCCTGTTTTCTTAGCCAGACGCTGCGATCGCCGGCGAGAGCAAAGACGCTCTGGTTCCCTCGACGATCGGATTCCCGACATGGTCAATGACGTCAAGCATTCGGAAGCCAAATATGGGCTGGGCAGCTACCAGCACACGCGCAGGATGGTGCTTGCCGTCGTCGTCGTCGTCCTGTTCGCGATGCTTTTGTTCGGGCAGTCGGTTTTTCCGCCCGATACGCCCGTGCATGAAACGATCGAAATGGTTGGCGTCGTGCTGATCTTTCTCGGCATCGTCGGGCGCTTGTGGTCGACGCTCTATATCGGCGGTCGCAAATCCTCCGAAGTGGTGACCGGCGGCCCCTATTCGATCACCCGCAACCCGCTCTATGTCTTCTCTACGTTAGCTGCCGCCGGTGTCGGCGCACAGATCGGCTCGATCACCGCCACGATCGGCTTTGCAGCGCTCTGCGCGGGTGCCTTTTACATCGTTATCCTGCGCGAGGAGAAATTCCTCAAGGAGGTTCTCGGCGCGCCATACCAGGCCTACCTGGCGAAAGTGCCGCGCTTTTTTCCGAAGCTGTCGCTGTACCAGGAAGGCGACACCGGCGGCTTCAAGCCGCGCCTGCTGCGAACCACGCTGCTGGACGGTCTGGTCTTCCTGGTTGCCTTGCCGGCTTTCGAACTGATCGACGGCGCCCAGCAGTCCGGCATATTGCCGGTGCTGTTCCGTCTCCCCTGAGTGCAGTGTTGCTGAGTACAGTGTTGCTCGGTACGGGGTGTTGCGCGCCAGCCCGCTTTGACGTATAGGAGCGCCGTTCCCAAAAAACCGCCCGGCAGGGCATGCCGTGGCGGTTTCATTTGCTTTTCGGGCTTTGGTCGGCCTGAAGCGAACAAAAAGCGCATTGGTGCGCATATAAACGGAGTAGCAAAATGCCCAAGATGAAGACCAAGTCGGCCGCTAAGAAGCGGTTCAAGATCACAGGTACGGGTAAAGTTCTGTCGGCTGCGGCCGGCAAACGTCACGGCATGATCAAGCGTTCCAACAAGTTCATTCGAAATGCCCGCGGCACGATGGTTCTGGCTGAACCGGACGGCAAGAAGGTCATCAAGAATTTTCTGCCGAACGGCCTTTAGAGCATTCGGCCTGGACAACGTTTAAGGAGATCATGACATGGCACGCGTAAAGAGAGGCGTCACCTCGCACGCCAAGCACAAGAAGGTCCTGAAAGCCGCCAAGGGTTTTTACGGCCGTCGCAAGAACACCATCCGGATCGCCAAGCAGGCGGTGGAAAAGTCGCTGCAGTACGCCTATCGCGACCGCAAGAATCGCAAGCGTTCGTTCCGCGCGCTGTGGATCCAGCGCATCAATGCGGCGACGCATGAGCATGGCCTGACCTACGGCCGCTTCATCGACGGTCTCAACAAGGCTGGCATCGAGATCGACCGCAAGATCCTGTCGGACATGGCCATCCACGAGCCGCAGGCCTTCGCCGCACTCGTGGCCAAGGCCAAGGTCGCGCTCGAATATCTCAAGAACACCACGCCGAATGCTTTTGAAAGCGCTGTCGCTTAAGACCAGCGCTTCCCAAGCTATTCGACACTTGATTTGGGAAACCCGCGCTGGCAGGGCTGGCGCGGGTTTTTCTTTGCTTCCAATCGGATCTGGAACATGAGTGACATGGAAACTCTCGAACATTCCCTGATGGCCGAGATTGCCTCGGCCGCCGACGAGCAGGCGATCGAGGCGGTGCGTGTCGCGGCCCTCGGCAAGAAGGGCTCGGTTTCCGAGATGCTGAAGACGCTTGGCTCGATGAGCGCCGAGGAGCGCCAGGTCAAGGGCCCCGCGATCAACGGCCTCAAGAACCGCGTCACCGAGGCGCTTTCTGCTCGCCGCGCCGAGCTGAAGGACGCGGCGATTATGGCGCGTCTCGCCGCCGAGAAGGTTGACGTGACGCTGCCGGTCAGACAATCGCCGGCCGAGCGCGGCCGCATCCATCCTATCAGCCAGGTCATCGACGAGATCGCGGCGATCTTCGGCGATCTCGGCTTTGCCATCGCCGAAGGCCCCGACATCGAGACCGACTATTACAATTTCACCTCGCTGAACTTCCCGGAAGGCCACCCGGCGCGCGAGATGCACGACACCTTCTTTTTCCAGCCGGACGAGAAGGGCGAACGCAAGCTTTTGCGCACCCACACCTCGCCGGTGCAGATCCGCACCATGGAGATGCAGAAGCCGCCGATCCGCATCGTCATCCCCGGCAAGACCTACCGGCAGGATTCCGATGCCACCCACTCGCCGATGTTCCATCAGGTCGAGGGGCTGGTGATCGACAAGTCGGCCAACGTCGCCAACATGAAATGGGTGCTGGAGGAGTTCTGCAAGGCCTTCTTCGAGGTGCCGAGCGTGAAGATGCGCTTCCGGCCGTCCTTCTTCCCGTTCACCGAGCCCAGCCTCGAGGTCGATATCCAGTGCGACCGTTCGCGGCCGGGCGAGGTGCGCTTCGGCGAAGGCTCCGACTGGATGGAGATCCTCGGCTGCGGCATGGTGCACCCCAATGTGCTCCGTTACGGTGGCCTCGATCCTGACGAATATCAGGGCTTCGCCTGGGGCATGGGCATCGACCGCATCGCCATGCTGAAATACGGCATGCCGGATCTGCGCGCCTTCTTCGACGCCGATGTCCGCTGGCTTTCGCATTACGGTTTTAGGCCGCTCGACATGCCAACGCTGTTCGGGGGCTTGAGCGCGTGATGAGCGGGCTGCAGCAAATCCGCGGACAGCTCGCCTTCCTGCACATGTCGGACGCGCGGCCGCATAGCTTCAAGTGCGATGTGCCCAGACCAGTCAGCCTGGAAAGACCAGTCAGCCGGCAAAGACCAGACGGAACACAGTCATGAAACTCACCCTCTCCTGGCTCAAAGACCACCTCGAGACCGATGCCTCGCTGGCGGAAATCGTCGAGCGTCTCACCTCGATCGGCCTCGAGGTCGAGCATGTCGACGACCGGGCGAGCCTGGCCCCCTTCGTCATCGCCAAGGTGGTGACGGCGGTGCAGCATCCCGACGCCGACCGGCTTCGCGTGCTGACCGTCGACACAGGCGACGGCAAGCCGCCGGTGCAGGTCGTGTGTGGAGCGCCGAACGCTCGCGCCGGGCTGATCGGCGCCTTTGCAGCACCGGGCACCTATATCCCCGGCATCGACGTGACGCTGACCGTCGGCAAGATCCGCGGCGTTGAAAGCCACGGCATGATGTGCTCCGAACGTGAGCTCGAATTATCCGAAGAGCATGACGGCATCATCGACCTGCCGGCCGATGCGCCGGTCGGCACCAGTTTCGCCGCCTATGCCCATCTCGACGACCCGCTGATCGAGATCAATCTGACGCCGAACCGGCCGGATGCCGCCAGTGTCCATGGTATCGCCCGCGATCTGGCGGCGAGCGGGCTCGGTACGCTGAAGAGCGCGCCGATAGAGCCGATCCCAGGCAGGGGCGCGACGCCGGTCAAGGTGACGATCGAAGCGCCGGAGCTCTGCCCCGGCTTTGCGCTGCGCCTGGTGCGCGGCGTCAAGAACGGACCGTCGCCGAAATGGCTGCAGCAAAGGCTTCTCGCCATCGGCTTGAGGCCGATCAGCGCGCTCGTCGATATCACCAATTACGTCACCTTCGACCGCGGTCGGCCGCTGCATGTTTTTGACGCTGGGAAGGTCACCGGCAATCTCACCGTGCGCCGGGCGCGTGACGGCGAAAAGGTGCTGGCGCTCGACGGCCGCGAATACACGCTGACGCCTGAGATGTGCGTGATCGCAGACCAGGACGGCATCGAATCGATCGCCGGCATCATGGGCGGCGAGCATTCCGGGTGTGACGAGAACACCACCGATGTGCTGATCGAGTCGGCGCTTTGGGACCCGATCGCCACCGCCCGCACCGGCCGCACGCTCGGCATCATCAGCGATGCACGCTACCGCTTCGAGCGTGGCGTCGACCCGGAAATGATGGTTCCCGGCGTGGAGCTGGCAACGAAGCTGGTGCTCGATTTCTGCGGCGGCACGCCGGCGCAAACCGAGGTCGTCGGCTATGCCGGCCATCGGCCGAAGATCGTCTCGTTCCCTTTGTCGGAAGTGAAGCGGCTGACCGGCATCGAAGTGCCGCGCTCGACGAGCCTCGACATTCTTGCCCGCCTCGGCTTCAGGTCGGAGGGCACGGGCGATGTCGTCAATGTAGCGGTCCCGTCCTGGCGGCCGGATGTCGACGGCAAGGCCGACCTGGTCGAGGAGGTCATGCGCATCCACGGCGTCGACAATATCGCGCCGCAGCCGCTTGGTTCGCACGATGCGGTCAACAGCAAAATCCTGACTGTGCTGCAGATACGCACCCGCGGCGCCAAGCGGGCGCTTGCCGTGCGCGGCATGATGGAGGCCGTCACCTGGTCGTTCATTCCGGCAAAACACGCCGAATTGTTCGGCGGCGGCCAGCAGGCGCTAAAGCTCGCCAACCCGATCGCCGCCGATATGTCGGATATGCGGCCGTCGCTGCTCCCGGGGCTGATCGCGGCAGCGCAACGCAATGCCGACAAGGGCATCGGCGATGTCGCGCTGTTCGAAGTGTCGGGCACTTACGAGGGCGACGGCGCCGACCAGCAGCGGCGGGTTGCCGCCGGCGTGCGGCGCGGCACCGCCAAGCTCGAGGGCTCCGGCCGCCATTGGGCCGGCAACGCCGGCGCCGTCGGCGTCTTCGATGCCAAGGCCGATGCGATCGCAGCACTCGAAGCCTGCGGCGCGCCGGTCGAGCGGCTGCAGATCGAGGCCGGCGGCCCGGCCTGGTATCATCCCGGCCGCTCCGGCACGATCAAGCTCGGGCCGAAGGTCGTGCTCGGCACATTCGGCGAATTCCACCCGAAGACGCTGGAAGGGCTTGACGTCTCCGGCCCGCTCTGCGGCTTCGAAGTATTCATTGATGCGGTGCCCGAGCCGAAGGCCAAGCCGACGCGGACAAAGCCAAGGCTCGATCTGTCCGCCTTCCAGGCGGTCAAGCGCGACTTCGCCTTCGTCGTCGACAAGGCGGTCGAAGCCGGCACACTCGTTCGCGCCGCCCTAGCCGCCGACAGGAAGCTGATTTCCGGCGTCTCGGTGTTCGATGTTTTCGAGGGTGCCGCCCTCGGCGCGGCGAAGAAATCGATCGCCATCGAGGTGTCGATCCAGCCGGTCGAAAAGACGCTGACCGATGAGGATTTCGAGGCGCTGGCCAAGCGCATCGTCGAGAATGTGCACAAGCAGATCGGCGGTGTGCTGCGCGGCTGAGGGGTTGCGAGCGCCTGGCGAATCGCCGTCCAAAGGGCGATGGACCATTTGCGCTATTCAGGGCTGCCCTTCGAGGAACAGCGTGCAGTCTTTCTCGATATCGTCTCAGCCGATCCGCTGGTCAGTGAGACGCTGTCGCGGGTACGGGTGCTAGGCCTGCCGGACTGGCTGGTCGTCTCCGGCGCGCTTTACAACAGCGTCTGGAATCATCTGACCGGAAAGCCCTCGGGGTACGGCATCAAAGATGTCGACCTGTTCTATTTCGATGAGAGCGATCTGTCCTACGAGGCCGAGGATTTGGTCATTCGTTGTGCAGCGGAGCATTTCGAAGGGCTGAAGCTGCCGGTCGAGGTGCGCAATCAGGCACGGGTGCATCTGTGGTATCCGAGCAGGTTCGGGCAGGAATGCCCGCGTTATATGAGCGCTAGCGAATCGGTCAGCTATTTTGCGTCGAAGACGCATGCCGTCGGCGTCCGCTTCGATGCCGAGGGGCGCCTCGATCTGGTGGCACCGTTCGGGCTCGACGACATCTTTTCGTTCCGCATCACGCCTAACAGGGTGCTGGATAATCAGCGGACCCATGAGATGAAGGGCAGGCGGGCACAGGAGTGCTGGCCGGAGATTACTGTCGTGCCTTGGTAGAATGTCGGCGCGAGGCACCTGCCCTGCCGGGCATCTCCCGCAAGAAGGGAGATTGGCAGTTCCATCGCCCTGCCCGCCCTTCCGGCGCCGGTGATTGGCCAAGCCGAGGTGACGTCCAACTTCCCTCCTTGAGGGGGAGATGTCCGGCAGGACAGAGGGGAGTGTTTCGCGCCAATTTCTCGCAATTATTTGCACCGCTGCGGCACTCGAAACGGGGTGCCGAAACGCCCCGTTTCGATTGCACTGTCGATTGCCGTTCACCCGTCGACCAGGGCCAGCAGCTCCTCGGTATAGCGCTTGCCCATCACCTTTTCCGGCGACAGGGCGTCGCCAATAGATGCCACTTCGGCCGGGGTCAGCACGATATCGGCTGCCGCCGTATTCTGTTCGAGATGTCGGATCTTGCGAGCACCGGGGATCGGCACGATGAAGTCGCCCTGATGCAGCACCCAGGCGAGCGCCAGCTGCGCCGGCGCCACGTCCTTCTCGGCGGCCATCTTTTCCAGCACGGCGACAACCGCCGCATTGGCCGCCATGGCGTCGGCCTGGAAGCGCGGCAACCCGCGGCGCCAGTCGTCGGCGCCGAGAACATCGGGCTTGGTGATCGTGGCGGTAAGCAGGCCGCGGCCGAGCGGGCTATAGGGGACAAAGCCGATGCCGAGCTCGCGGCAGACGGCAAACACCTCCTCCTCCGGATCGCGGCTCCACAACGAATATTCGCTCTGCACCGCGGCGATCGGATGCACGGCATGCGCCCGGCGGATGGTCGCCGCACTCGCCTCCGACAGGCCGAGCGCCCGCACCTTGCCCTCGCGTACAAGCTCGGCCATGGCGCCGACCGTATCCTCGATCGGCACGCTGGGGTCGACGCGGTGCTGGTAGTAGAGATCGATGATCTCGGTATCCAGCCGCTTCAACGACGCTTCGGCCACCGCCTTGACATGCTCCGGGCGGCTGTCGACGCCGGCCATGCGCTCGGTGCCGCTGCCTTCTTCGAGGATCTTGAAACCAAATTTGGTCGCGATCGTCACATGATCACGCACCGGCTTCAGCGCCTTGCCGACCAGGATCTCGTTCTCGTAGGGGCCATAGACCTCGGCGGTGTCGAAGAAATTGACCCCGATCTCGACGGCGTGGCGCAGCGTGGCAATCGCCTCCGCCTCCGGCTGGCCACCATAAGCAAAGCTCATCCCCATGCAGCCGAGGCCGACTGGGTAGACGTCGAGTTCATTGCCGAGCTTGCGGGTTTGCATCACGTGTCTCCTTGTTGTGATGGTTGTGATGCCACAGAGATACCGTCTTGCGCAGTGTTCGATAATCGCCTCTTATTTGCACGGGCTGTTCCCAAAAATAGATCAATGAAGCGAACACATCTTTCACAGCTTGCCGTGCTGGCAACGGTCGCCCAATGCGGCAGTTTTCGCGGCGCCGCCAAGGAGCTGGCAATCGCGCCGTCGGCGGTCAGCCACGCGGTGTCCAGCCTGGAAGCGCGCCTCGGCGTGCGCCTTCTGGCGCGCAGCACGCGCAGCGTCGCTCCGACCGAGGAGGGCGCGCAACTGCTCGAGCGCCTCAGGCCGGCGCTGTCGGAAATCGACCTGGCGCTGGAATCGGCGATCGAGGCGCGCGACCGGCCGGCGGGCAATCTCAGGCTGACCGTGCCGCGCACCGCCGCCCACCTGGCGCTGACGCCAAGGCTCGGCGCCTTTGCCGCTGCCTATCCCGACATCGTGCTGGAGATCGTCATCGATGACCGCTTCACCGATGTGGTCGAGGGCGGCTTCGATGCCGGTGTGCGGCTGGGCGAGAGCCTGCAGCGCGACATGATCGCAGTGCGCATCGGGCCGAACCTTCGCGGCGCGGTGGTCGGCACGCCATCCTACTTCGAGACCAGGCCCAAGCCGCAGCATCCGCGCGATCTCGCCGCTCACCGCTGCATCCGCTTCCGCTTCTCCAGCGGCATCATCTATCGCTGGGAATTCGAGAAAAACGGCGAGGAGATCGAAATCCCGGTGCAAGGGCCATTGATCCTCGACGAGGACCATCTGATTGCCAATGCTGCGGTTGATGGCGCCGGGCTCGCCTTCGTGTTCGAGGACTATGTCCGCGACCCGCTCGCCGCCGGCAAGCTTGTTCGCGTGCTGGAGGACTGGTGCCCGCCCTTCGATGGTTTCTTCGTCTATTATCCGAGCCGACGCCAGATGCGGCCGGCGCTCAGGGCCTTTGTCGATTTCTTCAAAGTGAGTACATAGGGCACCGTCGGAACAGCGGAGGGCAATCTATTTCGGCGTGAATGCTCGTCTTACGGCCGTTGGCATCGGCAATTAGTCGTCTTCAAACATAAGTGGAAACCGCCTTTCCGGGGTGGAAGAAAGCCGACCTGGCATTCGTTCACAGACCATGTCAGCACTGCCCAAACACCAGCCGACCGGCTACGGCTGGACAGCGATCATCCTTCACTGGCTGATCGCGGCGCTCTTTATCGGCCAGTTCGTGCTCGGCTTCGTCATGGTGCGGCTGTCCAGCCAGCGCACCGCCTTCGAGCTGATTCAGCTGCATAAATCCTTCGGTTTCCTGCTGCTTGGGCTGGTCATCCTGCGCATCGCCTGGCGCCTTGGCAGACCGGCCCCGCCGCTGCCGCGCTCAGTCGGCTCTTTCGAGCGCCGCATGGCGCCGCTTGTCCATCTTGCGCTTTATGCTTTTCAGCTCGCTCTGCCGCTGTCCGGCTGGGCACTGGTCTCGGTCTCGGTGCTGGAGATCCCGAGCGTGCCGTTCAATCTGTTCGTAATGCCCAATCTGCCGCTTGGTGAATCGGACATGGCGGAAAGCTTCTGGGCAGCGACGCACTGGTATCTCGCTTATGCCGGCATCGGACTTGTCGCTTTGCATCTCGCCGCTGCGCTGCGTCATCATTTCTGGCTGAGGGATACCGTGCTGACGCGCATGATCACGGCTTCGTCACATCGCGAGACGGAATAGAGCGGGCGGCTCATTCGTTCATGGGGCGAGGACGCAAGAAAGCGTTGCCTGCCAAGAGGACCATTTCCATGTACGCGCGCATCTTCGGATTTGCGGCAGCCGCCGCTTGTTTTGCCATGCCTGTTTTCGCCGCCGTTGCCCTTGGCGAGGCGGCCGGCAGCTACACGATCAGCCCAGGGAGTTCCAGCATCCACTTCTCCATCGCCAAGCTCGGCGGCGGCGGGCTCGACGGTGCCTTCTCCCGCTTCAAGGGCAATATCCTTATCGACAACAGCGATGTCGGCCGGTCCCAGGTCAATTTCACCATCTTCCCCGAAAGCGTCGGTACCGGCCAAAGCCGCATCGATGCCTTTCTCCGCTCGGACGCGGTTTTCGACGCGACCAACAATCCGGAGATCCAGTTCCGTTCGACCAGCGTCAAACGCACCGGCGACACGTCGGCCCTTGTCACCGGCCGGCTGACGGCGCGCGGCAAGACCTTTCAGGAAAAGTTCACGGCCGAGCTCGGCGGCCTCAAGGCGGGCACGATAAAGTTCCACGTCACAGGCAAGGTGTTGCGGTCGCGCTATGGCATGGATGTCGGCACGCCGATTTATTCCAACGTCGTCGAATTCGACATGACGCTGACGGGTAGAAGGGGTTGAGCGGTTCTTCCTGCGATTTCACCGTCGCTGCAGGACCTGGGTTCCTCTCCCCACTTCGTGGGGCGAGGAACCATGCTCCCGCATTGGCTTTTCCGCCGATTTCAGGCAAACCTCCAGGCCTGCAATCGAGAGGAGAAATCTGATGTTCCGATGGGGTGTTTTGTCGACGGCCAAAATCGGCCGCGAGCAGCTTTTGCCGGCAATCGTCGAGGCGGAGAACGGCGTGCTGTCGGCGATCGCCAGCCGCGATCTGTCGAAAGCTCGGGCGCTGGGCGAACGCTTCGGGGCGCGCCATGCTTTCGGCTCCTATGAGGAGTTGCTCGCCTCCAGCGACATCGACGGCGTCTACATTCCGCTGCCGACCTCGCAGCATGTCGAATGGACAGCCAAGGCGATCGAGGCCGGCAAGCATGTTCTGGTCGAAAAGCCACTGGCTCTCGACGCCAAGGACATTCCGCCACTGATCAAGCTGCGCGATGCCAGGAAGGTGCTGGTCTGCGAAGCCTTCATGGTCGTCTACCACCCGCAATGGATCAAGGTGCGCGAGCTGATCGCCAACGGCGCCATCGGCCGGCTGCGCCATGTCCAGGGCGCGTTCTCCTACTACAATGTCGACCCCAACAACATGCGCAACAAGCTCGATCTCGGCGGCGGCGCGCTGCCCGACATCGGCGTCTATCCGACGGTATCGACGCGCTTTTCGACCGGCAAGGAGCCGCTGCGCGTCCAGGCGACGATCGAGCGCGACAAGACATTCGGCACCGACATCTATTCCTCGATCCGCGCCGATTTCGGCGACTTCGAGCTGTCGTTTTACCTTTCGACGCAGATGGCGGCACGCCAGGTGATGGTCTTCCACGGCGAGAAGGGCTTCATCGAGGTGTTCTCACCGTTTAACGCCGGACTCTACGACCATCACCGCGTCGAACTGCACAACCAGAACCACAGCGAGGCGCAGGTCTTCCGCTTTCCCGGCACGCAACAGTACCGGCTGGAAGTCGAGGCCTTCGCGCGGGCGGCACAGGGTGGCAAGGATCGTGTCTTCACCCTGGAAGAATCGGTGCTCAACCAGAAGGTCATCGATGCCATCTTCCGCGCCGGCGAGAAGGAAGGCTGGGAGGCAGTCTAGGCCGGCCGTGATCCTACAACTGGCCGGTTTTTGGACGAGATCATGGCCAAATAGATGTCCGACGATGCGGATGTGATCATCGTCGGCGCCGGCCTTGCCGGCCTTGTCGCGGCGGCCGAACTGACTGCGGCCGGCAAGAAGGCCATCATTGTCGAGCAGGGAGCCGGAGCAGTCGCTTGGCGACCAGGCATCGGCGGCCTCTTCCTCGGTGGGATGAAACAAGCCCCGCCGGCGGCCGTTGCGACAAGATGGCGGTCGCACCGAATGGCCAACTTCCCTTGGAGCATTTTGCAGCCAAATGGAATCATTCGGCGTCCGCATAAATGTGGCAAAACAGCTAGTTAGAGCGGGTTACCGGTTCCAGGAGAACCGCTCTAGGCGAAGGGCTGCAAATTGACGTCCTGAAGCTTGGAACCGGCAAGCAAAGCCTCGAGCACCTGCTTCTTGAGAAACAGGCACTGCGAACGGGCAAGTTTGACGATGCCGGAAACGTCGCCTGCCTCGCAGGCAAGAACCAGTTCTTTTTGCTGGGCGATGATCAACTGGGTGAAGTCGCGGGACTTGAACCCAAGGTGGAGAACCCGCGCCGACTGGTCGAGTATCTGGTCCAGTAGATGCGCCAGTCGTAAATTTCCCGAGAGCTCCGCAAGGACCAGACGAAACGCACGATCAGCCGCCAGGAATGCAACGTGACTACGCAACGTCTCCGGCTTCAGCACTTTTTTCGCTGCCAGCCCGATGTCCTCCAGCCCGCGCTCGGTAATGTTCGATGCCGCCACCCTGAACACTTCCGGTTCGATCAAGCTGCGGACATCGAAAATCTCGTTGACGTCCCGCAGGCTGAGCGTTGCAACGACGTAGCCGCGGCGCGGCTCGCTCCTGACCAGACCTTCCTGCATCAGACGGGCCAACGCCGCGCGGATGGTCGCCTTTTTGATCTGGTATCGATCGCCGATCTGTTTCTCGGTCAGCGCTTCGCCGGGGCGCAGCACGCAGGCAATGATGTCGTTCCTCAGCTGCTCATATGCCTGTTCCCTGCGAAGGACGTCGGCGGCTGACAGTGCTGTCGCCTCGACCGTGGCCGGCCTTGCCGGTTCGGCGGTCAACTTCGTCGTTTTCATATTTTGTCCGTTTGGCTGTCCGGTTGACGCTGGCATTGGCATTCGCTAGCGTGAGCACCTCAGGTTGGAAATCTGAGCATCTCAGGGAGGATGACTGATATGCCTTTACCCGCCAACTCGCCTCTCTACGCTGTTGCCGATGATATCGTCAATGCCGCGAAGGGACCAGATCCCCTCGAAGCGGTAAGGACGGTCCTGGGCGACTACACCAACCGTTTTCACGCATCGGGAACACTCGCCCACGAAGAAGACGACGACGAGGTTCTTTTGCATGCGAGCCCGAACCTGACGATCTATCACATCACGCTGTCGCCCGGCCTGCAGTACCCGCCCCACAACCACCTGATGGATGCCTTGATCGGCATCTACAAGGGCAGCGAGACGAACTTCATCTATCCCGTTGCCGGCAGCGAACTCGATGTTCCCGAAAGGCAGGACATCGCAGCGCCTGCCGTCGTGCACATGGCGTCAAATACCGTGCATGCGGTTGCGAATACGGGCAGCGCGCGATCCGGTGCGCTGCATGTCTATCTCGGCGATCTCACACGAACCCACCGGCAGCTGTGGAGCCCGGAAAGCAACCAGGCCGAACCGTTTGACAATGATCGCTACCTGGCCGGCGCACGGCCCATCCAGCAGTCCGGGTAGGAATGAGCAGAGGCGTCGCGGGCGGCGAATTTGGCCGGGATCAGCGGACCCGTCGGAATCGCGTCACACTTGTCACTCTCGCCAATCCGCTATCGCCCCTATCCTGGCTCACGACCAATCAGCAACACGTCGCGCCGGGAATGGTGCGACAACAGACCAGCAAGGGAGATGCACAATGACGGCACATCAGAATGGCACAGGCGAGCAGACGACGCGGCTCGCGATGAAGACACCACCGGTCGTTTCGCCTGATGCGTGGGAGGCCGCGCGCCAGCAGTTGCTCGTGAAGGAGAAAACCGTGACCCGGGCTCGCGACGCCTTGGCCGCCGAGCGTCGGCGGATGCCGTGGATGGCGGTGGAGAAGGCCTATACGTTCGAGGGCCCCAACGGAAAGGTGAGCCTGCTCGACCTGTTCGAGGGCCGCCGTCAGCTGATCGTCTACCGCGCTTTCTTCGAGCCCGGCGTATTCGGCTGGCCCGATCACGCTTGCCGCGGCTGCTCGCTGGGGGCAGACCAGGTCGGCAATCTTGCCCATCTGAACGCCCGCGACACCACGCTTGCCTACGCCTCGCGCGCACCGCAGGCCGACATTGCACGGCTGAAGGCGCGGATGGACTGGAAGATGCCCTGGTACACCATCACCGACAGCTTCGATGCCGATTTCGGCGTTGACGAATGGCACGGCCATAACGTGTTCATCCGCGATGGCGATCGCGTGTTCCGTACCTACTTCATCAACAACCGCGGCGACGAGGCGATGGGGACCGTATGGAGCTATCTCGACCTGTCGCCGCTCGGCCGCCAGGAGGTTTGGGAGGATTCGCCCGAAGGCTATCCGCAGACGCCGACGTACAAGTGGTGGAACTGGCACGACAATTACGGCGCCGAAACCGTTCCCGACAAAAAGTGGGTCGAGGTGTCGGACGCCGGAGAGGCCGCGTTCCGGAACCGCACCGAATAGAACGTTTGGCGTCGCGGAAATGCGGCTAGGACAATTGGAGGAGCGGGATGCACGTTCATTCGACCGCATCCCGCTCGCTATGCAGGACTATGGCCATGAGCGAGATTCATGCAGGCGGATCCACCGGCGATGCGAGCCCGGCCGGCGTTGGCGCAGCCGATTGGCTGTCCTTTGCGGCCGCGCCGACCTTCGCAACCATGGCGCTGCTGACGTTTCTCGGCGGAGCGCCGGATATGATGTGCTCGACCGGGCAAGATGCGTCGCCGCTGGGCGGCATGGTCCCGATGTACTTGCTGATGAGCGCCTTTCATTTGGGACCTTGGTTGAGGCGGGTCTCCGGCCGCCGACGCCGCCGCAAGTAGAGCTATAGCGGCCGATAAAGGCCCTTCGCGGCGAGGAGGGCAGCCCTCACCAGATCCATTCACCCTTCCCAAGTACCGTCACGGCATCGACAATCCGGGTAAAGCTCGAGCGGGCGCGGCCGGCCGTGTGCCTGGCTCTGAGATAGCCGTGCACCAGCCCCGGCTCCTCGAACCACCAGGCGCGTCCGTCTGCGGCAACGATGCGGTCGCGATAGGCTTCACCGTCTGACGACAGCGGGTCGCATTCGGCGGTGATCACGACGGTAGGCGGCAGATAGGCGAAATCGGCGTCCGCAAGCGGAGACAAAGTGATGTCGCCTGTGGCGTCCACTCCGCCCGTCCGGATGTTTTTATAGAACTCCAGATCGCGCATCGTCAGCATCGGCGCTTCGGCATGCGTGACATAGGAACCGCTTGAACGGTCGCCGCCAAGGCCAGGATAGATCAGCACCTGGCCGACCGGCTTTGTCACGTGGCCACGCGTCGCATGACTGACGGCACAGGCGAGATTGCCGCCGGCGCTGTCGCCGCAGAGCAGGACGGGGCATTCGTAAGTGGCGGTGGCCCATTCGAAGGCGCCAATCGCATCGTCGAAGGCGGCCGGGTGCAGATGTTCCGGCGCCAGCCGGTAGTCGACCGAGACCACCTCATAGCCGGTGCGGGCGCAAAGCTCGGCGCAGACATCATCATGGCTGTCGAGTCCGCCGAGGATGTAGCCGCCGCCATGGACATAGAGCACCATCGCAGAGGCGTTCGGCGCCGCGCTGCGATAAATGCGGATCGGGACGTCGTGCGCTGGCGCGGCAATGACGGTGGTTTCAGCCGTCACGCCATCCGGATAGCCGGCAGAGAATTCGCGGCACATCCGGTCGTAGATCGCGCGCTGCTCGGCGATCGTGTAGTCGATCGTATCCGGCGGATAATACGAATTGGTCCGTTCGATGAAGGCCCAGGTCTCGGCGTCGATGAGTTTCTTGTAGTTGGTCATGGAAACGGAACGGATCGTAACGAATCCGCCTGGCCGGCAGGCCGGAGGGGGGTGGGACGGAACGCCGTCGTTCCAGAGACACTCACTATCTGCCCTTCCACACCGGATCGCGCTTTTCGGCAAAGGCGCGAAAGCCCTCGAGATTGTCCTCCGAGCCGTAGAGCGCGTCAACCGTCGGCAGTTGCCGGCGCGTCACCCGGTTCATGGCGTCCTGGAAGGTCAGCGATTCTGCGACCCGGGCCGTTTCCTTGATCGCGGCGAAGACCAGCGGCGGGCCGCTGGCGAGCAGCCGGGCGATCTCCCAGACGCGGTCCTCCAGTCTTTCCTTGGGCAGCACCTCGTTGACCAGGCCCCAGCGATGCGCCTCGGCGACATCCATCCAGCGGCCGGTGAACAAAAGGTCCATGGCGACGTGATAAGGGATGCGCTTCGGCAGCTTGATCGTTGCCGCATCGGCCAGCGTACCGGCGCGGATTTCGGGCAGCGCGAAGGAGGAGTGGTCCGACGCATAGATGAGGTCGCAGGACAGCGCCAGCTCGAAGCCGCCGCCGACCGCCATGCCGTTGACGCAGGCGATCACCGGCTTGTTGAGATCGCGCAATTCCTGCAGCCCGCCGAAGCCACCGACGCCATAGTCGCCGTCGACGGCATCGCCGCCAGCCGCTGCCTTCAGGTCCCAGCCGGCGCTGAAAAACTTGTCGCCGGCGGTCTTGACGATGGCGACGCGCAGGTCGGGGTCGTCGCGAAACCCCTTGAACGTCTCGCCCATCAGCCGCGATGTCTTCAGGTCGATGGCATTGGCCTTGGGCCGGTCGAGCATGACTTCGAGGATCGTGCCCTTGCGGCGGGTGGTGATGACGTCAGACATTTTTGTTCTCTCCCAGCACCAGCAGCGCGTCGGCGATCCAGGCGCCCTTGCCCTCGGTGCAGACGATCAGAGGATTGATGTCGAGCTCCTCGATCTCGCCGGCATTTTGCTGCACGAAAGCGGCAATGCCCGATATCGCATCGATTGCAGCTGCGACATCGGCCTTGGGCCGACCGCGATAACCGTCGAGCAGCGGGAACAGCTTCAACCCGCGCAAAGCGGCCTCGATGTCGTCACGGGTCGCCGGCAGCATCAGTGTGACGCTGTCGCGCAACAGCTCGACCAGCACGCCGCCGGTGCCTAGCGTCATTACCGCGCCAAACATCGGGTCGCGGGTGAAGCCGACCAGCAGCTCGGCGACGCCGTCGCGCACCATGCGCTCGACATAAAGGCCGGTGCCGAGGGGGCCGAGATCATGGGCGGCGGTGCTGACCGATTCGGCATCCCTGAGGTTGAGCCGGACCGCGTCGAGCTCGGACTTGTGGATGACGCCAAGAGCCTTCAGCGCCACCGGGAAGCCGAGCGCCATCGAGGAGATCACAGCTTCGACCGCGTTGCCGGCGCGCTCGCCCTTCGGCACGGGGAGCCCGGCCTCGATGAGCCGCGCCTTCGCCTCGGCCTCGTCCGGCGTGACATGGTCGCCGGCCGGCGCGCCGGACGCCGAAGTGTCGATCGGCTGCGCCTGCGGCTCGCGCCACGCCCAGCCGATGAAGGCTGCCGCCTGGGCGGCGTCCATGGCCTCGGAAATGCCGAACAGCGGCACCATGCCCCGCGCCATCAGGCCGGCAGTGTATTCCTCGGGGAGGTTTTCCGGCAGCGAGGAGACGATCGCGCCCTGCGCGCTGTTGGTCTTCAGCGCCGATTCGAAGGCGCGCAGCGTCGCCCACCAGTCCGTGTCCGAGCAGCGGTCGGGACGCGGAAAGTCGAGCACCAGCATATTGAGGTCGAAGCCGCCAGACACCATGGCGGTGAAGGTGGCGGTCATCGCCGGCTCGTTGTTCCAGATGAAGGTGTGGTAGTCGAGCGGATTGGCCACCGCGACCAGCGGCCCGAGCGTCGATTTGACCCGCGCGCGGTGCTCGGGGGTGAGTGGCGGAAACGTCACCCAGCGGCCTTCGGCGCTGTCGGCCATGACCGACGCCTCGCCGCCCGAGCAGCTCATCGAGGACAGCCGATAGCCGGGCAGGGGGCCGGTGACGTGCAATAGCTTGAGCGCCTCGACGAAGGCGGGAATTGAATCGATCCGGGCGATGCCGAGCCGCCTCAGGAAGGCGCCGGACGCCGCGTCCGAGCCGGCCAGCGACGCGGTATGCGAGACGGTCGCCTGCCGTGCCTGCTCGGAGCGGCCGACCTTCATGGCGATAACAGGCTTCTTCAACTCGCGTGCCCGTGCCGCCAGCCTTTCGAAGCCGGCTACCGAATCGAAGGCCTCGATATGCAGGCCGAGCGCGGTGACGCGGTCGTCCTCGATCAGGCCGAGCGCCATTTCGGAAAGCCCGGTCTGTGCCTGGTTGCCGGCGGTCATCAGGAAGGCGATCGGCAGGCCGCGTTTCTGCATCGTCATGTTGATGGCGATGTTCGACGACTGGGTGATGATGGCAACGCCGCGACCGCCTTCCGGCAGCCTGATGCCGCCATGCTGGTCGGGCCACAAAAGCGCGCCGTCGGCGTAATTGATCAGCCCATAGCAGTTCGGCCCGATGATCGGCATTTGGCCGGCCGCCTCGACCAGTTCGGCCTGCAGCCGCTCGCCGTCTTCGTCATAGGCCTCGGTTTCGAGAAAGCCGGCGGCGAAGCAGACCGCACCGCCGGCGCCGCGCTCCGCCAGCCCCTTGACCACTTCGATGGTCAAGTGCCGGTTGACGCCGACGAAAGCGGCATCCGGCGCACTGGGCAATTCGGCCACCGAGCGATAGGCCTTGCGGCCGGCGACCTCGTCCTTGCTCGGATGCACCGGCCAGATCTCGCCGGCAAAGCCCATTTTGATCGATTGCGCGACGACGGCCGCCGCCTGCGCACCACCGAAGACGGCGATCGATTTCGGCCGTAAAAGACGTTCAAGCCTGTGCATTGTCATCTTTTCGTCTGAGCATGATCTTTTCCAAAGACCGGATTCCACTTTTTGGGGTCATGCTTAGGCCTCGAACGGGCGCAGCAGCGCGCGCGAGATGATGTGGCGCTGGATTTCCGAAGTGCCTTCCCAGATGCGCTCGACGCGGGCGTCGCGCCAGATGCGCTCCAGCGGCAAATCGTCCATCAGCCCCATGCCGCCATGGATCTGGATCGCCTCGTCGGCGACGAAGCCAAGCATTTCGGTGGCCTTCAGTTTGGCCATGGCCATGTCCTGGTCGGTGACGGTGCCCTGATCGTACTTCCAGCCGGCTTCGAACACCATCAGGTCGGCGGCTTTCAACTCGGTCGCCATGTCAGCGAGCTTGAACGACACGCCCTGGAATTTGCCGATCGGCTGGCCGAATTGCTGGCGCTGCGCGGCGTATTCGATGGCATGGCCAAGCGCCCGCTCGGCACGGCCAAGGCAGGTGGCGCCGACTTGCAGGCGCGTTGCGCCGAGCCAGGAATTGGCGACCTCGAAGCCCTTCTGGACCTCGCCGAGTACCTGGCTCGCCGGCAGCCGGCAATCGTCGAATTCGAGAATGGCATTGGTGTAGCCGCGATGCGAGACATTGCGGTAGCCGTCGCGCACGGTAAAGCCCTTGGTGCCCTTGTCGACGAAAAAGGCGGTGATCTTCTTGCGTTTTCCACGCGAAGACTCTTCCTCCCCTGAGGCCATGAAGACGATGGCGAAATCGGCGAGGTCGGCGTGGCTGATGAAATGCTTGGTGCCGTTCAGCACCCAGTCGTCGCCGTCTTGCACGGCGGTTGCCTTCATGCCGCGCAAATCGGAGCCGGCGCCCGGCTCGGTCATTGCCAGGCAATCCCATTTCTCGCCGCGAATGCACGGGAACAGATACTTCTCGCGCTGCTCCGGCGTGCCGGCAAGGAGGATGTTGGAAGGTCGCGCCACGCAGGTCCAGTGCAGCGCGTAATTGGCGCGGCCGAGCTCCTTTTCATAGAGTAGCCAGGTCACCGTATCGAGCCCGGCGCCGCCGACTTCCGTTGGCATGTTGGCGGCATAGAGGCCGGCTTCGATCGCCTTGGCCTTGATCTCCTCGATCAGCTCGCGACGCAGCACACCGGTGCGTTCAACCTCGCGCTCATGCGGGTAAAGTTCGTTCTCGACGAAGGCCCGCGTCGTCTCGACGATGAGCTTCTGCTCCTCCGAAAGACCAAAATCCATGGTCTCAGCCTTTCTTCTTTTTCTTCGGCTTTTCAGCCTTGGCCTTTTCGGCCGCCCTGGAGGCGCTGGGCTTCTTCGTCGCAAGCTTGGCCAACTGCCTGGTGTAGTCCCTATGCAAGGCGCCGGCACCCCAGCCTTTGCCTTTGTTCTGCTTCGACAGTGCCTCCATGATGGCGACCAGATTGTCGTCGCGGATCTTTTCGAGATCGCGGATCGACAGACCGTGCGCCTGGTCGTCCGACTGGGTCGCGATCAGCTCGACCAGCTCGTCGTTGAACTCCGGCACGTCCATCAGCTTGGTCCAGGGCCATTTCAGGCACGGGCCGAACTGCGCCATGAAGTGGCGCATGCCGGCCTCGCCGCCGGCGACGCGATAGACCTGGAACATGCCCATCTGCGCCCAGCGCAGGCCGAAGCCATAGCGCATGATGTCGTCGAGCTCCTCGACCGTGCAGATGCCGTCCTTGACCAGCCACAGCGCCTCGCGCCAGGCGGCTTCGAGCAGGCGGTCGCCGACGAATGCCTCGATCTCCTTGCGGATCACCACCGGCTTCATGCCGATCGAGGCATACATCTCCTTGGCGACCTCGATCGCCTCGGGAAAGGTCTGTTCGCCGCCGACGATCTCGACCAGCGGCAGCAGATAGACGGGGTTGAACGGATGGCCGACGACCAGCCGCTCCGGATGCTTCTTCATCGCCACCTGCATGTCGGTCGGCTTGATGCCGGAAGTGGAGGAGCCGACAATTGCGTTGGCCGGCGCATAAAGGTCGATTTCGGCCAGCACGCGGTGCTTCAGGTCGAGCCGCTCCGGCACGCTTTCCTGGATTAAATCGGCATCGGCCACCGCCTCGGCGAGCGTCTTGGCGAAGGTGAGCTTGCCCTCTTTCGGCAAGCCGCCGGGCAGCATCTGCTTGTAGGCGCGTCGCGCTCCCTTCATCACCTCGCCGACCTTGCGTGATGCCTCGGGGTCGGGATCGAAGATCGATACGTCGATGCCGTTGAGCAGCAGCCGCGCGACCCAGCCGGCGCCGATCACGCCACCACCGATGGCGGCCGCCTTGTTGATGATGCTCATGCGGAAGCTCCGGTTCTTGTGCTGGCTGTTGCGGGGTCCGTGAGGGCAACGCGTTCGCCGGCACGGATCACGGACGCGTCATAGGCCTTGCGCGCGAACACTTCGAGCACGAAGGGCCGGAAGAAATCGATCGGCAATGTCTCGTAGTCGGGATCGAAGCTCGACTGATCCCAGCGTTCGCAAAACTCATCGCAATCGTCGAAGTAGATGTGCCCGGCGAAACGGTCGCGGGCGTGCCGATTGCCGCCGAGGTGATGGGCGTAATAGAGGCGCTGGAAATCGCCGTGCTTTTCCACCACCCAGGTGCATTGCTCGCGAACGAAGGGTTTCAGGATCGACGCCGCATACTCGTCGTGATTATAGGGCGCGTAGATGTCGCCGATGTCGTGCAGCAAGGCGCAGGCAATCCAGTCGGTGTCGGCGCCGTCGCGCCAGGCCCGCGTTGCCGCTTGCAGCGAATGACCGAGCCGGGTGATCTTGTAGCCCGAGAGACCCGCATCAAGCTGGACGAGCGCGTCGAGCAGCCGTTCGCCGGTCTTTGCCGCGTAGTCGATCTCGTGCTCGGTGAGGAAGGCGTAATCCTCGCGGTCGCCGTCCTTCATGGCGGTGAATTTCACGGTCTTCATCGGCGGCTCCTCCCAACCGATTCCCCGTTCAAAGCGGTGCGCGCTTCGTCAGGTTGAGCTTCTTGCGGACTTTGTCCGGGCCGATGACCCTGGCGCCCATATTCGACACGATGCTGACCGCCCGCTCGACCAGCTGCGCATTGGTCGCCAGCACGCCCTTGTCGAGCCAGAGATTGTCCTCCAGCCCGACGCGGACATTGCCGCCGGCGAGCACCGCGGCAGCGACGTAGGCCATCTGGTTGCGGCCGATGGCAAAAGCCGACCAGTTCCACGTCGACGGCACATTGTTGACCATCGCCATGAAGGTGTTGAGGTCGTCCGGCGCCCCCCACGGCACACCCATGCACAATTGCACCAAGGCGTCCGGCTTCAGCACTTCTTCCTCGACCAATTGCTTGGCGAACCACAGATGCCCGGTGTCGAAAGCCTCGATTTCCGGCTTGACGCCGAGCGCCGTCATCATGCCGCCCATGGCACGCAGCATGCCGGGCGTATTGGTCATGACATAGTCGGCCTCGGCGAAATTCATCGTGCCGCAGTCGAGCGTGCAGATTTCCGGCAGGCACTGGCGGACGTGCTCCATGCGGTTGCTGGCACCGCCCACGTCGGTGGCTTTTTCGTTCAGCGGCAGCGGGTTTTCCGGCGGGCCGAACACCATGTCGCCGCCCATGCCGGCGGTCAGGTTCAAAACCACATCGACATCCGCCGCGCGGATGCGCTCCGTTACTTCGCGATAAAGGTGTACGTCGCGCCTGGGCTTGCCGGTTTCGGGATCGCGCACATGGCAGTGGACGATCGCCGCACCTGCCTTTGCCGCCTCGATGGCCGAATCGGCGATCTGCTTGGGCGAACGCGGCACATGCGGGCTGCGATCCTGCGAACTGCCGGACCCGGTCACGGCACAGGTAATGAAGACCTCACGGTTCATCGCTAACGGCATCGGACTCTCTCCCAATAGGACGCAGGGCAAGAATGCCTGACTTGCCGGAAACTGTTTTGCGTTTTACGAAGATCGTGTGACCAAAAACGAAAAACCGACGATCTTTCAGGCCGAGCGTTTGCCGCTCAAGGTAACGCTGCTGGTATTCTCCGGCTCATCGATCATGTGCGTCGCCTCGGCCGTCGATCCATTGCGCGCCGCAAACCGCGTTGCCGGTGAGACGCTGTTCGATTTCAGGCTGGTCTCGGTGACGGGCGAGGCGCCGGTTACCACATGCGGCCTGCCGGTGGCGGTCAGCGGCCGCTTCGATGCGGCTGACACAACCGACATGCTGGTCGTCGTCGCCGGATTCGGCACGCAGAACTATGCCACATCGGCCCTGCTGTCCGGACTGCGCCGGGCGGCGCGCGCGGCACGCGCCTGCGGCGGCGTCGAGGCGGGTACGTGGCTGGTGGCGCGCGCGGGCTTGCTGGAAGGGCGCAGCGCCACCACCCACTGGGAGGACATGGAGGATTTCTCGTCGGCCTTTCCCGGCGTCGACGTGCGCCCCGATCGCTATGTCATCGACGGCCCGGTGTTCACCTCCGGCGGCGCCTCGCCGACATTCGACCTGATGCTGCATCTGATTCGCACGCGGCTCGGCATGGCCGTGGCGCTCGATGTCGCGAGCGTCTTCATCTACGACCAGGCGCGCGCCGCGACCGACGCGCAGCCGCTGGTCTCGCTCGGCCGTCTCGACGGCTACGATCCCAGGTTGGCGCAAGCCATCCGGCTGATGGAAGCGCATATCGACCAGCCGCTGACCATAGCCGCGGTGGCCAAGCGCGCCGGGGTGACGGCACGAACGCTGGAAAGTATCTTTCGCAAGTCGATCGGCGAAACGCCCGGCGCCTATTATCTCAGGCTGCGCCTCGGCGCCGCGCGCCGGCTGGTGGTCGACACGCGCGTGGCTATGGCCGATATTGCCGGGCGAACGGGGTTTTCGTCCGCCGCGGCATTTTCCAGAGCGTTTTCAAGAGCGTTCGGCGAAGCGCCGGTCAGGCTGCGTCGGGGATAATGCATGTCGCCCAAAAGTCCGTAGCGGTCTTGGGACAACGGCATGCATAGACAAAGGTAGATCAGGCAGCGTCCTGGCGCTCGCTGTTGCCGTCGATCTGCGAGCGCATTTGTCTCGCAAGATGGGTCTCGAAGCGGCTGGCGACCGCGCGATCCCATTCGTTCGCACTCAGCGCACCTTGCTTCGGGTGCGGCAGCGCCATCAGCCGGTCGATGATCGATCCGGCGTCGCCAGATGAGAGCAGGGCGTCGATTTCGCGTTCGTGCTGCATATCGTTTCGCCTCCTTCTTTCCGTTCCCGCCACGAACCACACTATAGGAGGTTCGTGACGGCTGTTTGAAGGCAAGAGCGAGGCGATTGATGGGCGGCGCCGGGCAAAGTTTTATCCGCCGCCGCCCATCTTGGGCACGATCGTTCCCGCAAGTCAGGCAGTGCTTCAGCCAAGCCGCATCGACAGCTCGACATCCTCGCTGAACGACGTGGACATGTAGCCGCTTCCGGTCGAGCGCACCCGCTCGAGGTATTCGGGGCAAAGATCGGCGTTGTCGGCAACGACGAAGGCGCCCGGCCTGAGGCGGCTTTCGACCAGACTCAAGATCTCTGGATAGAGCGCTTTGGCGCCGTCGAGCAGAAGCAGGTCGATGGTTTCGGGAAGATCGACGCTTAATGTTTGCACCGCATCTCCTTCTCGGATTTCCACCAGGTCGATGAGACCGCCTGCCGTCAGATTGTTCCTGGCGCGCGCCACCTTGGATGGCTCGAACTCACTGGTGATGAGGCGGCCACCGCCATTGTCCCGCAAGGCTGCGGCAAGGTGCAGGGTCGAGATGCCGAACGAGGTTCCAAATTCAACGATCGTCCTTGCGCTGCTGCCCCGTGCCAGCATGTAGAGCAGCGTGCCGGTCTCTCGCGAAACGGGAAGCCAGAGGTCCTTTAGCCGCCCATAGAAATCGAGGTATTCGGTCTTGCTTCGAACGAGGCGGCTCCGCTCCTCGGCGGAGAATTCCGCCACTGCAGGGCTCGTCGCCGCAGCGGCTTCCTCGAACAGGCGGTCCAGCAGGGGCGCGAGCGGCGGTGTCGTCAGTGTGGTCATATCGGTCTCCAGTCAGAATGGAATGTGTTCTTGTGCGACATTCAAAATACGACTAATCATTCGCATTTACTAATCGCATCGGCGCGCCTCTCAATGAGCGATCACCGCAGTCCGCGGATTTCCTCGCGAAAACAGCCCAAGCAGGCCCGCTCGGCGGAGCTCGTTGCTGCGATTTTGCAGGCTGCTGTTCAGGTTTTGGCGAAGGAAGGCGCGCAGCGCTTCACCACGGCGCGGGTGGCCGAGAAGGCCGGTGTCAGTGTCGGATCGCTGTATCAGTATTTTCCGAACAAGGCCGCGATCCTGTTCCGGCTCCAGAGCGACGAATGGCGGCAGACGACCGATTTGCTGCGCGACATCCTCGAGGATGTCGGGAAACCGCCACTTGACCGGCTGAGCGGCCTGGTCCACGCCTTCGTCCGCTCGGAGTGTGACGAGGCCGCGGTGCGTGTGGCGCTCGACGACGCCGCACCGCTTTACCGCGACGCGCCTGAGGCGCAGGCGGCAAGGGCGTCCGGAGACCGCACCATCCAACTCTTCATGCAGGAGGCGTTGCCCAACGCCGCGCAAGCGACTCGCGAATTGGCCGGCGACCTGGTCATGACGACGCTCAGCACGGTGGGGAAGCAGTTCTCGGAGTTGCCCCGAACCCCCGCGGAGATCGAAGCCTACGCCGACGCCATGGCCGACATGTTCTGCGCCTACCTGAGAGGCCTCGATCACGGCTAAAGGCAAATGCCAGCCCGGTCAGCAATCAGACCAAAAGTTTCGCACGGGGCAAACCTTGTCGGTTTCAGCCCCGCGGAAAGTCGTCTTTATCCCGCGGCCGCTGAACAATGCGGCCGCGGGATGGTACGCCTCAGACGTACCGGTTGACGATGTTTTCGAGTAGTTCCTGGCGACCGGATCTAGGCTGCGGCTCGATCCTCTCCTTGACGACGCGCTCGGCGATTTCCTCCAGCGTGCGCTTGCCGGCAAGCATCGCCTTGGCCTCGGCCGAATCCCAGCCGGCATAGCGCTCGGCGAGCGGGCCGGACAGCGCCTTGTCCTCGACCATGCGCGCTGCCGCCTTGAGGCCGCGAGCGCAGCAATCCATGCCGCCGATATGGCCGATCAGCAGATCCTGTGGATCGAGCGACTGGCGCCTGAGCTTGGCGTCGAAATTGGTGCCGCCGGTCTTGAAGCCGCCGGCCTGCAGCACCTGATAGTAGGCGAGAGCCATCTCCGGCACATTGTTGGGGAACTGGTCGGTGTCCCAGCCCGACTGGTAGTCGTTGCGGTTCATGTCGATCGAGCCGAAGATTCCCAGCGCATTGGCCAGCGCCAGTTCATGCTCGAACGAATGGCCGGCCAGGATGGCGTGGCCCTGCTCGATGTTGAGCTTGACCTCATTCTCCAGCCCGAAACGCTTGAGGAAGCCATAGACGGTGGCGACGTCGTAATCATACTGGTGCTTGGTTGGCTCCTGAGGCTTCGGCTCGATCAGGATGGTGCCTTCGAAGCCGATCCTGTGCTTGTAATCGACGACCAGATTGAGGAAACGGCCCGCCTGTTCCTGCTCGCGGGCAAGGTCGGTGTTGAGCAGCGTCTCATAGCCCTCGCGGCCGCCCCACAGCACGTAATTCTCGCCGTTCAGACGCTTGGTGACGTCGATGCAGTGTTTCACCGTCGCCGCCGAATAGGCAAAGACGTCCGGATCGGGATTGGTGGCGGCGCCTGACATGAAGCGGCGGTTGGAGAACAGGTTGGCCGTGCCCCACAACAGCTTGACGCCGGTCTGCTTCATCTTTTCCGAGAAATAATCGGCGATCTCGTCGAGCCGCGCCGCACTTTCGGAAAAGTCCCGGCCCTCCGGCCGCACGTCGGCATCGTGGAAGCAGAAATAAGGCGCGCCCAGCAACGAAAACATCTCGAAGGCGACGTCGGCCTTGAGCTTGGCCAACTCCATCGTGTCGGTGCTGCCGGCCTTCGGAAACCACGGCCGGTCAAATGTCTGGCCGCCGAACGGATCGCCGCCCGGCCAGGCAAAGGAATGCCAATAGGCGACGGCAAAGCGCAGATGGTCTTCGAGCCGCTTGCCGGCGACAATCTCGTCGGGATTGTAGAACCGGTAGGCCAGCGGATTGGTCGAATCCGGTCCCTCGTATTTGATCTGTTGGATGTCGCCGAAAAAACCGCTGCTCATGTTCTTTTCCTCTCGCATGGTTCGGCCTGATTACCTCAGGCGTAATTGGTTTCGCGCTGGCGCTGGTCGAAAAGGCTCATGTCAAAGCCACCCAACGAAGGAGACAGACCATGACCGACCTCAACACCATTGCCGAAAACTACATCGCCGCCTGGAACGAGAGCGACGCCGCACGCAGGAAAGCCTTGCTCGAGGCGACCTTCACCGAGGACGTCGGCTACCGCGATCCGATCATGCAGGGCGACGGCCATGACGGCATCGCTGCGCTGATCGAAGGCGTGCAGCAGCGCTTTGCCGGCTTCAGGTTCTCGCTGAAAGGCAAGCCGGACGGCTTCGCCGATACCATCCGTTTCTCCTGGAATCTCGGGCCGGAAGGCGTCGAGTCCGTCATCGAAGGCACCGATATCGGCGTCATCGAAAATGGCCGGCTGAAAAGCGTCACCGGCTTTCTCGACAAGGTGCCGGCACAGTGAGGCCTTCTCGGCAGGCCACGGCGAGGGTGGGAAACCGCTCACGCCGTGGCGCTCCTGATCGCCGGGTAAAGCTGGCGGTAGCGCTGATAGGCATCTGCATAGGCACCGCCGAGGGCGGCGACCGGCTCGACCGTGGCGTCCGTCGCCGGCGCCGTGCACACGGCGCGCGGATCGGCGCCGGTCGCCGCGATCAGGCCAAGCCGGGCGGCGCCAAAGGCGGCGCCGAAATCGCCGTCGGCTGGAATATCGACTGGCAGGCCAAGCGCTGTGGCGATGGCCTTCAGCCAGTATCGCGAACGCGAGCCGCCGCCGATCGCCGTCACCCGGGTCAGCGTCGTGCCGGCTTTGGCCAGGGCTTCGAGACTGTCGCGGAAGGCGAAGGCGACGCCTTCGAGCACGGCCTGGGTCAGCGCCGCGCGGCCCGACTCGTGGGCAAGCCCGGTAAAGGCGCTCCGAATGACGGAATCATTGTGAGGCGTCCGCTCGCCTGACAGGTACGGCAGGAAGGAGACACCGGTCGGCGCCTGCAGCGCATCACCGAGTTCGGCGGTCAACTCGACGGCGCTTTTTCCCGCAATTGCCGACAGCCAGTTGAGTGAATCGGTTGCCGACAGGATGACGCCCATCTGGTGCCAGGTGCCGGGCAGTGCGTGGCAGAAGGTGTGCACCGCACTTTCCGGATTGGGCAGATAGGACGCGTTGGCGGCAAAAAGCACGCCCGATGTGCCGAGCGAGACGAAAGCCTGGCCGGCGCCGACCGTGCCCATGCCGCAGGCCGAGGCCGCGTTGTCGCCGGCGCCGCCGGCGATCGGGATGCCCGTCTGGATGCCCCATTTCGCAGCCAGTTCGCCGCGCAAGGCACCGGCCTTGGCCGTGCCTTCGACCAATGACGGCATCTGCCTTTCGTCCAGCGACGTCGCTGCTAGCAGTTCGGAGGACCAGGCGCGTTTGCCGACGTCGAGCCACGACGTGCCAGCCGAATCCGACATTTCCGAAATATGGTCGCCGGCGAGCCAGAGCCGCAAAAAGTCCTTCGGCAGCAGGACCTTTGCCACCTTGGCAAAAACAGCCGGTTCGTTGTTTTTCACCCAGGCGAGCTTTGGCGCGGTGAAGCCGGGAAAGACGATGTTGCCGGTCAGCTTGCGAAAGCGTGGGTCGGCATCGAGTGCAGCCGCCTCGGCGTGGCTGCGTGTGTCGTTCCACAGGATGCAGGGGCGCAGCACCTGGTCGGCGGCATCGAGCAGGGTGGCGCCATGCATATGGCCGGAAAGGCCGATGCCTTTAACCGCCGCGAGCTCCTTCGCATGCATGGACCTCAGCTCGGCGATCGCCGCTTCGCAGGCGCGAATCCAGTCGGCCGGGTTCTGCTCGGACCAGCCGGGATGCGGGCGCGACACATCGAGCGGCGCATGGCCGGAGCCGACGATGCCCTGCCTTGCATCGATCAGCAGCGCCTTGACGCCCGACGTGCCGAGATCGAGGCCGAGATACATGCTTCCTCCCATATCCGTCAGGCCTGGCGGCGACGGTCTTTCTTGCTCCCCGGCCCAGTCCTGCGACACGGACGGCGAAGATATCCCGGCAATCGTGCTGCCGGAAAAACGCTCCAGTCAACACGCGAAGATTTTTTCGACACTCGAAAAAATCTGGCCGGGGCAGTTTTTAAGGCAAGATTTAATCTTGGTCAATTCGCCGTGAGAGCGATTGCGCGCCGTGAAAACAGTGCCGACAACGGGCTGTCCGGCCGTGCCAGCGCGCGTTCCGCCGCCAGCGCCCTTGCCAGCGCGCCATCACCGGAACGCAATGCCGCCTCGATCAGCGTCAGGTCGATGACGTCGCGTTGGGCGTGGCTGCCGCCGAAGCGGTGGGCGATCGCCCGGATCGGCCGGATCAGGCGTATCGTCCCGGCATAATTGCCCTCGCCGAATGCCTTGATGGCGAGCGTCAGGGGATGGCCGACATCCCGGGTGAAAGCGGCGTTGTCGTCTTTGCCGCGCATCGCCTCGCGCTGCGCCTCGAGCAAGCCGCTGGCCGGCGCGTCGAGGCCGGCACCGACAAACGCCATCATTGCGTGGGCGTCGTTGAAGGCATAATGGCCGGCGCTGGCCTTGGGCAACCAGTTGGCGGCGAGCGCCGCCCAGCGGCTGCCGACATCGACGCCGCCGAGATGCAGCCGCCACAGGATCGCCGAGGCATCGACCATGTTGAGCGCCAGCGTCGAGCGCTCGCCATAGATCGGCCCGTCATAGAGCGCCAGCACCTCGTCGATTTCGCCAAGATCGTAGTGGAACAGCGCCAGGTGCCACCAATTGTGCACCTGCAGGAAACTTTCCCGCGTCCACGCTTCGGGATTGGCGCGCATCCACAGAATGCCGTCCTTTTGCCGGCTCTGCATCTCCATGACATGGGCCACCGCATGCTGGGCCCAGCCGTCGCGCGGCTCGAGATCGACCGCCGTGCGGCCAAGTTTTTCGGCGCGCGCGTAATCGCCCATTTCCTCCAGGCCAAAGGCCTGCATGCCGAGTATGGCGTGATAGCCCGGCATGCCGCTCTGCCAGGACGGCAGCGCGCGGCCGATGCGGTCGCGCAGCATGCGCGCGTTGCCGGTGAAGAAGTCGATCTGGTGCCCGGTCTGCAGCGCCAGCGCATCGAGCGGAAACTCGATGGCGATATCCTCCAGCACGCGGGCGGCCTCGTGCCAGCGTCCCTCCGCAAGGTGGCCAAGGGCGGCGACATGCGCCTGCTCACGTGTCGTCGCGGCAAGCGGCAGCGCCGCCTCGTGACATGCCTTGGCCACCGCCGTCGCCTCACGCTCGGTGGCGAGGCCAAAGAGATAACCCTTGAACACCTGCGCCATGACGAAGCCGGGATCGTCGGCGATTGCCCGGTCAATGGAGCCGACCGGATCGCCGATGAAGCACTGCAATTCGCGCACGGCCTGGCTGTAGGACGAAAACCCGGCCTCCGTCGCGCCAGACAGTGTCAGGCCGAATGCATCCCTGACCGCCATGGCGTGTCCTCAGTTACCCGATCGCATCGCCACCGTGGCGATGCCTGCGCCGACCAGCAGCGTGCCGCCGGTGCGGTTGAAGATGCGGATCGCCTTTGGATTGCGCACGACGTTGCGCGCCCTTGCGGCGATCAGCGCATAACCGAGCGCGTTGGCGAAGGCGAGCGTCAGGAAGGTCGTCTCGAAGATCAGCATCTGTGTCCAGAAATCCGCGTGCCGGTCGAGGAACTGCGGCAGGAAGGCGACGAAGAAGGTGATGCTTTTCGGATTGAGCGCAGTAACCAGCCAGGCATGCGCCGCCATTTTCGCCGATGACACCGCATCGGTGCGCGGTTCGGCCCGGAGCGCGCCGCCGGCGCGAAACAGCTTGATGCCGAGATAGATCAGATAGAGGGCGCCGATCACCTTCAGCACCGTGAATACGGTGGCCGACGCCGCCAGCAGCGCGCCGATGCCCAGCATCGACAGTGTCATCGCGGTGAAGTCGCCGAGCGCCACGCCGACTGCCATCGGCAGCGCGGTGCGCCAGCCTTGGCCGAGTGCATAGGAAACCACCAGCAGGATGGTCGGGCCTGGAATGACCAGAAGGACTGCCGAGGCGGCGGCAAACGCGGCCCAGTTTTCGAAGGACATTTTCTTCTCCTTGAGCTTAAAGAAGAGGATAAATCCTTGGCCTCGCGCAGATGTAAAGAGGCAAGAATCGAAAAAGCGCGTCGTTAACGCCAGGCGGCTGGCCTTCACGCTTTTTCAACCATGATTGGTGAAAATGCCTGCTATCCGGCCGGACCGTGTTTCCCGCCGACAGCGTAGGGTTTGGGTAAATGCGTGAGTTGCCGCACGGTCTGTCGCTGCCGCATAATGGCGACGCAATCGAAACCGAACTACAGCTTTCCCGCCGCACGGTGCTGTCCGGCGCCGGCGCGTTGGCGCTGCTCGGCGTCACAGGCTGCAGCCAGACGCTGGATCTGCCGTCGCTCCAGCTCGACGACGTCACCACCGGCTCGATCCGGCCCGTCCGTCCGAGCATCAGCGTCGACAAGAACATCACCAGCCCCGACGTGATGTACGCTTCGCTTACCGACGGTGGCTTCAACGTGCCGGAGGTGCCCTACCTCAAGATCAAGCCGGAGTTTCGCCGCCAGATTGTCGTCGATCCGACCGGCGAGCAGCCCGGTACCATTGTCGTTCACTCGCAGGAACGGCTGCTCTATCTCGTGCAGCCCGGCGGCGAGGCGATCCGTTACGGCGTCGGTATCGGCAAGGACGGATTCCGCTGGTCCGGCCGCGCCAACATCCAGTACGGCAAGGAATGGCCGGTCTGGACCCCGCCGCCCGAGATGATCGCCCGCAGGCCGGAACTGGTGAAGTGGCAACGCGGACAGCCGGGCGGCCTCGACAATCCGCTCGGCGCGCGTGCCCTCTACATCTATCAGAACGGCAGCGACACCGGTTATCGCATCCACGGCTCGCCCGAATGGTGGAGCATCGGCCAGGCGATGTCGTCGGGCTGCGTGCGCCTGATCAACCAGGACATCATCGATCTCTACAGCCGCGTCTCCAAGAAAAACCCGGTCGTCGTCGTCTGAACGGCGGCTTCGCCTTCAGCGATCACTCTGCCGTTGCGCGATGCCGCAAGACAGGCGAATGTGCCTGCGATTTCATCGCCCGGGAGACGTGAACAATGGCCGGAACTTTTGTCATCGCGCAGGGCGGCGGCCCGACCGCCGTCATCAACCAGACCGTGGTGGGTGCTGCGCTCGAAATCCGCAAGCGGCATCCCGGCGCCAAGGTGCTGGGATCCATCCACGGCGTGCGCGGCATTCGTGACGGCAATTACGTCGATCTTTCCGCCATCCCCGAGGACCGCCTGCGGCTGATCGCGGCGACGCCGAGCGCCGCGCTTGGTTCGACGCGCGACAAGCCGGATGCCGCCTATTGCGACCTCGTCCTCAATGGCCTGAAGAAAGCCGGCGCCGACGCCTTCATCTATATCGGCGGCAACGACACCTCGGGCACGCAGCAGATCCTCACCGACGCCGCCGGCGGCAAGATCGCCTTCGTGCATGCGCCGAAAACCATCGACAACGATCTCGAGGAGAACGATCACACGCCCGGCTTCATGTCGGCGGCCGAGTTCGTCGCTGGAGCATTCCTTTCGGTCGATCTCGATTTCCGCGCTCTGCCGGGCATCTATGTCGGCATCGTCATGGGGCGGCATGCCGGTTTCCTGACGGCCGCATCCGCGGCCTGGCAGCTCGACCAGGACAGCGGCCCGCATCTCGTCTACGTGCCGGAGCGGCCGTTCTCGGCGGCCGGTTTCATTGACGACGTGCGCGCCACGCTCGACCGCCACAAGCGCTGCATCGTTGCCGTCTCCGAAGGCGTCAGCACCGCTGACGGCAAGGCGCTGGTCGAAAGCCTGGTGCCGCCGGAAAGGCTGGAGCGCGACCAGCACGGCAACGTCAAGCTGTCGGGCAGCGACCTGCCGGCAGCCTTGGAGCGCGCGCTCGCCGAAGGATTGCCGGGCAAGCGGGCGCGCGTTGATGCGCTCGGCTATATGCCGCGCGGCTATGTCGGCGCCATCAGCGCGGTGGACGCGCGGGAGGCCTTCGATGCCGGCGCTTTCGCCGTCACCGTGGCCGACGAGGGCGGCGGTTCCGTGGCGCTGCAATATGACGGCAAAAAAACCGTGCTGAAGAAGGTGCCGCTGAAGAACGTCGCCGGCAAGACACGCCATATGCCGGATGATTTCATGCTGCCCGACGTCAACCGGCTGTCCAATGCGGGCATGGCCTATCTGAAGCGGCTGGTTCCGCGAAAGTACAAGGTCGGTAAGCCGTTCGTCTGATGCCGGCCTTTATCTGATGGACAGCTGGTTCAGCAAAACCATCGTCGACGCCAAGACGATGATGCTGACCGAGCCCTTCGTGCATGATTTCGTGCGCGCCAACATCTGGCATGTGCGCGGCCGCGATGTCGACCTGCTGGTCGACACCGGCATGGGGATCTGCCCGCTGGCGCCGCAGATCGACACGCCGGCCGGCAAGCCGCTGCTCGTCGTCACCACGCATATCCATCTCGATCATGTCGGCTCGCTGCACGAGTTTCCGTTGCGGGCAGGTCCGCGCCACAGCGCCACGCAGTTCGACAGCATGGACGAAGCGGTGACCTACGCCTACATGTTCCATGATCTCGAAGGCGCCGTCTCCAGACTGCCGGCAAACGGCTGGAAAGCGGCCGATTACAGGATTCCACCGGCGCCGCTGGACCGGACCCTGGACGAGGGCGATAGGATCGACCTCGGCGACCGGCAATTCCGCGTCCTGCACCTGCCCGGCCACTCTCCGGATTCGATCGCGCTGTTCGATGAGGCAGACGGCCTGTTCTTCGCCGGCGACGCCATCTATGACGCGACGCTGATCGACGACCTGCCGGATTCCGATCGTGCCGCCTACCGCCGCACCATGCAGCGGCTGCTCGACTTGCCGATCCGGATCGGCCATGGCGGTCATGGACCGAGCTTCGACGGCAGGCGGATGCGTGAGATCGCCTCGGCGTATCTCAGGCGAACGGACGGGACAGCGGCATAGAAGCCTTGGCGGGGCAGTGAGGGGCGGCCTGAAGCGATTTGGCTTGGGCAACTATTTTGTTCTTGCTTTGTGCCGGCAGCTATGCTAGTAATCTGGGTATGGTGCTGATTTGCCCCAACGACCCGCCGTCAGGCGGGTTTTTGTTTTCGGGTTTCGGCGCAAGCCCGGCACGGCGGTTGCCAGCCGAAAATTAAATCTTCGTAACATTATCTGGAAACCATGATCGGCGCCCTAGATGCGGGGCTGTCGATCCGGTCGGCTGCCTGACAGGCGAGACAGGCAAGGCCGACGACCGACGCGCCGATGAATTGTTCCGGTGACGGAACGTTAGGGCGCTTCACCAATCTCTCGCCCGGACAACGGCCATGTCACCAATTCAGACCCTTCGCAGACATCGCGTCGCCGCTCTGCTGGGCGCAGCGTTGATCGTCAGCCCTTTCGCCCTGCCTCTCGCTCCCAGGCTGAATGATGTCCTGGCGGCAACGGTCACCCCTCCCGTCACCGGCATGACGGCGCCGAGCGGCTCGTTCGCGCCGGTCGTGGCGGCCGATAAGCCGGCGGTGGTGACCATCACGACGGTCATGAAAGTACAACAGCCCGACACCATGAGCGACGCCTCTCCCTTTGGCGGAACCTCCCCTTTCGACGACTATTTCCGCCATTTCTTCGGTGACCAGGGATTGCCCGCTCCCAAAACACCGCCGGAACAGGCGCCGCGCACCGAGGCGCTCGGTTCAGGCTTCATCGTCGCCAGCGACGGCACCATCGTCACCAACAATCACGTTGTCGATGGCGCCCAATCGATCAAGGTGACGCTCGACGACGGCACCGAGCTTCCCGCCAAATTGATCGGCCATGACGCCAAGAACGATCTTGCCGTGCTCAAGGTCAAAGCCGGCAAGCCCCTGCCGACCGTCAGATGGGGCGATTCCGACAAGCTCATGCCGGGTGACCAGGTGCTCGCCTTCGGCAATCCTTTCGGCCTTGGCACCACGGTCACGGCCGGCATCGTCTCGGCGCGCGGCCGCGACCTGCACAGCGGGCCGTTTGACGACTTCATCCAGATCGACGCACCGATCAACCGGGGCAATTCCGGCGGCCCGCTGACGGATGTGAACGGCAATGTCGTCGGCATCAACACGGCGATCTTTTCGCCGAATGGCGGCAGTGTCGGCGTCGGCTTCGCCATCCCCTCCGACCAGGCGCAAAAGGTCGTCGCCAAGCTGATGAAGGGCGGCTCCATCCAGTACGGCTACCTGGGCGTCCAGATCCAGCCGGTGACGCCTGATATGGCGAGCGCCATCGGCCTCGATCACCCCGCCGGCGTGCTCGTCGCGCAGGTCAGCGACGGATCGCCGGCCGCCAAGGCCGGCATCGAGACCGGCGACGTCATCACCAGCTTCGCCGATCGCGACATAAAGGACCCAAGGGACCTGTCGCGCGCTGTCGCCGACGTTGCGCCCGGCACGAGGGAAACCCTCAATGTCTGGCGCAAGGGCCAAAGCCTGCAGATCTCCGTCGAGATCGGGCGCAACGAAGACGACATGGCAACGGGATCGGTGACCGGCGATCAGGGTCAGCCGTCGACGGAGCAGGGCCTCCGTGCACCGGCGCTCGGTCTCCGCCTGATGGATGTCACCCCGGATGTACGCCAGGCAATGAACCTGGCAGGCAACCAGCACGGCGCACTGGTCGAGCGCGTCGACCCGAACAAGGCGGCATCGGCTTCCGGCATCCAGCCCGGCGACATCATCGTCGCCGTCGACCAGCATCCGGTGAGAAGCGCCAGGCAGGCTAACCAGGCGATTGTGCAGGCTGCCAAATCCAGCAAGAAATCGGTGCTGCTGCTTGTCCAGCGCGGCGACGCCCAGATGTTTGTCGCCGTCCCCTTCGCCAGTGGCTGAGGCAGGCGCCGCGCTGCCAAGATCGATGGAGGGCATTGCCGGCCGAGCCAAGATTTCGGTTGCCCGAGCGCGCGTCTTCGAGAAAACTGACAAAGGTCGATTGGACCTTGCGCAAACGGATATTCTCGATGGCTACCCGAGGTTTCTCTTCCGGACGAAAGCCGCCGACAGATACGGGTGCACGTATCCCGCCGGGGCAATATCTCGAGCAAGGTTTCCCGGTCCTGTCGGCCGGCCCGACGCCGCATGTGCGCACCGAGGATTGGTCGTTCACGCTTAAGCACGGGCCGCGGCCGATCAAGAAGTGGAACTGGGCCGAGTTCAACGCGCTGCCCCTGACCAAGATGACGCGCGACATCCATTGCGTCACCGCATGGACCAAGTTCGACACGGCGTGGCAGGGCGTGCTGGTCGACGACATCCTTGCCGACGCCGGCATCGAGCCGCCCACCGCCTTCACGCTGGCGTTGGGTTTCGACGGCTATTCCACCAACGTGCCAACGAAGGATCTCACCGGCGGCAAGGCGATGGTGGCGCTGCTTTACGAGGGCAAGCCGATCACCCCCGACCATGGCGGCCCGGCGCGGCTGCTCGTTCCGCATCTCTATTTCTGGAAATCGGCCAAATGGCTGAACGGGCTGCAGTTCACCGAGCGTGACGAGCCGGGTTTCTGGGAGTTGCGAGGCTATCATATCTATGGCGACCCGTGGCGCGAGCAGCGCTACACGAACGATCCATGAGCGACGCACCGGCGGCGCAGTCGCCCTGGCAGATAGTCACCATCACCCGCATCCAAAAGCGCACGCCGCGCGTCACCAGCTTTTTCCTGCAGCCGTCGCGGCCCTTCGCCTACCGTGCCGGACAGCATGTCGATGTCAGGCTGACGGCGCCTGACGGTTATCAGGCGCGGCGCTCCTACTCCATCGCCTCGGCACCGGAGACCGGCGAGACCATCGAGCTGGCGATTGAAAAACTCGAGGACGGCGAGGTCTCGCCGTTCTTTCACGAGATCGCGGCGGTGGGCGACGAGTTCGAATTGCGCGGGCCGCTCGGCGGCCATTTCGTCTGGTCCGACGGCGATGGCGGACCGCTCCTGCTCGTCGGCGGTGGGTCGGGCGTGGTGCCGTTGATGTCGATGGTCCGTCACCGGGCGATGCGGGGGTCGCTGGTTGCCGCCGCCCTGGTGGTTTCGGCGCGGGTCTGGGACGAGGTGATCTTTCGCGATGAGCTGATCGACCTCGCCGAGCGCCGGGATGGCTTCGACCTGGTGCTGACGCTGACGCGCGAGCCGGCCCGCCGTCCGGCGGATTATGCGCGGCGGGTCGACGCCGCGATGATGGTGCAAGCCATGACCAGGTTGCCCGCGCCGCCGAAGCTGGCCTTTGTCTGCGGCTCGAACGCATTCGTGACGGCCGCCGCCGAGGCACTGATCGATGCCGGGGTGCCTGCGGCTCTCATCCGCACCGAACGCTACGGGGTCTGACCCGGTTCTGCTTGCCCGGTTGCTGCCTTTGCCGGCCGGCCTAAACGGGCCGAAAACCGGCAGAACGGCGAGGCCGCGCTTGGCTGAAATGGTTAACGATTCGACAAACAACCCCGGCTGCGACTTTTATCGGTTTAAAAAATCGAACCGAACGGTTCGTTTCTGTTGACAATGCGTGCAGGACGCTGTGAACGCTGCCTTCCAAGTCCCCTTGCAGTCAGACCGAGGCGATGGGCTATCTTGTTGGCATTAAACGGTAAAAATGTGGCGGAGGGAGTCCGTGGCACAATTTCAAGGTGTAGATTCTTGGTCCACACCAAACAACTTCGTGATTGGAAACTGGCCATTGGCTTTCCCACATCGGGGCGGTCCGAACGACGCGAACTCCTCCCAAGACACGCCGCTAGACGGACTGAGACTAAGATACTGGAGTACTAAAAATGAAAAAGATCGCTCTTGCCGCCGTCGCCGTTTTGGCCATCACCGGCAGCGCCTTCGCCGGCAGCGACAATTATGGTTCCAATGGTGCGAACCAGCCTGCCGCCTCGGGCGACAGCTCGTACACGGCTTCCATTCAGAAGCCGGCTGATGCTGACAAGCAGCCTGTCCAGGGCGCCGACCGGAACCTCTTCGGCAACAACTAACAGCCGATCCCAGCATCAGGGCGGCGGGCATATCCGCCGCCCGGGATCTGAAAAAATTCAGGAGTATTGAAATGAAAAAGATCTTTCTTGCCGCCGTCGCCGTTTTGGCCATCACCGGCAGCGCCTTCGCCGCCAGCGACAATTATGGTTCCAACGGAGCCAACCAGCCGGCTGTCGCGGTCGACAGCTCGTACACGGCCTCCCTCAAGAAGTCAGATCAGGCTGAAAAGCAGCCGGTCGGCCAAGGCGCCGATCGCAACCTCTTCGGCAACAACTAACAGCCGATCCCACCATCAAGGCGGGCGGGCATGCCCGCCGCTTTGATCCGAAATCCAGGAGTATCCAAATGAAAAAGATTGTTCTTACTGCCGCCGCTCTCTTGATTACCGCCGGCGGCGCCTATGCCCAAAACGACAATGTTGGCGGGAGCGACATCAATAAGCAGTCGACCGTCAATGTCGACAAGACGCAGACGTATTCGGTGCGTGACAGCAACTCGCCGATCTACAAGTTGCTGAATTCGTCCGGCGATGTGCCCAAGTCCGCGCCTCAGGGCGCCGACCGCAACCTCTTCGGCAACAACTAACAGCCGAATTGGAATTCCAGACAAGAGCGGCCGGGCCACCCCCCCGCGGGTGTGGTTTTGGGTGGGGGAAAACCCCAGCCCCAAACCCCCGATTAGTTTGGTTTAATGAGCGCG
>NZ_JAMYTP010000025.1:0-81119 GCF_040322515.1 Mesorhizobium sp. M0136 | reverse complement strand
AATGTGGATAACTGCGCCCGCCGAGGGCCCAACGCCCCCGCCTCCGGCCCCCCCCCCCACCCTATCCCCAAAAACAAACCCCCCTAATTCAAAAACAAAACAACCCCGGCGGCCAAGCCCCCCCGCTCTTGTCTTTTGCGTGGCGGAAAAACGCCTGCCTCAAGCCGCCTTTGCTTCTGCTTCATGGAGCGCGAAGGAGTGTCCGTCCGCGTCGAAAATATGCAGGTCGCCGGCATCCGCCGTCAGCCGCATCGACGCCCCGCGCTTGACCTCGACATTGCCCGGCAGCTTGGTCACCAGCGGCAGGTCGGCGCGGCCGATGTCGACATAGACGAGTTGGACCTCGCCGAGCTGCTCGACATAATCGACCGTCCCTTCGAACAAATAGTCGGCGCCGGCTGCGATCATCAGATCCTCCGGCCGCACCCCGAAGCTCACCGCAGCGCCTTTCGCCGAGGCAGGCGTTGCGATCGGCACCGTTGCCTTGCGGCCGCCGACATGGCTGACGACCGTCGGGTTGCCGGTCCTGTCGATCGTCGCCGGCAGGATGTTCATCGCCGGCGAGCCGATGAACTGGGCGACGAACAGATTGCCGGGCCGCTTGTAGAGCTCCATCGGCGTGCCGACCTGTTCGATATGGCCTTCCTTCAGCACCACGATGCGGTCGGCCAGCGTCATGGCCTCGACCTGGTCGTGGGTGACATAGATCATCGTTGTGGCCGGCATCGATTCCTTGAGCTTGGCGATCTCGATGCGAGTGGCGACGCGCAGCGCCGCATCGAGGTTGGATAGCGGCTCGTCGAACAAGAAGACCTTGGGATTGCGCACGATGGCGCGGCCGATGGCGACGCGCTGGCGCTGGCCGCCCGACATCGCCTTGGGCAGGCGGTCGAGATATTTGGTCAGCTGCAGGATCTCGGCCGCCTGGCGCACCCGCTTGTCGATCTCGGCCTTGCTTTCCTTGCCGATCTTCATCGAGAACGCCATGTTGTCGTAGACGGTCATGTGCGGATAGAGCGCATAGGACTGGAACACCATCGCGATGCCGCGCTTTGACGGAGGTACGTCGTTGACAATCTCGCCGTCGATCTTGAGCTCGCCTGAGGTGATCTCCTCCAGCCCGGCGATGCAGCGCAGCAAGGTCGACTTGCCGCAACCAGACGGACCGACGAAGACGATGAACTCGCCCGACTTTATGTCGAGGTCGACGCCGTGCAGAATGTTGAGATTGCCATATGATTTCCTCACTTGCCTTAGCGTGACATCGGCCATGGTACTCTCCAGTTCTTCCTTGAATTCAGTCGATACGCCCGAACCAGGCGCCGTAGCCGCCGAGGCGGATAGTGCCGGCGCCAGTCTGTCCCGAAAACCCGTGTCCCGGCAAGGGCTGCAGTGAGCGGCCGCCAAGATCGACCTTGGCCGGCTTTGCGCCGAGATTGAAGGCGCAGACGATCTGCTCGTTGCCTTCGCGGCGTGTGAAGGCGACGGTGTCGCCGTCGCTTTCGATGAACTCGATATCGCCCTTGGCCAGTGCCGGATGAGCACGGCGGAAAGCCAGGAAGCGCCGGTAGTGCTCGAGCAGCGAGCCGTCGTCGCCCTGCTGCACATTGACCGCTTGCGCAAGGTGCTTGGCCGGCACCGGCAGCCAGGGCTTTGCCGTCGAGAAGCCGCCATTGCGGGCAGCGCCGTCCCAAACCATTGGCGTGCGGCAGCCGTCGCGGCCCTTGAATTCGGGCCAGAAGCGGATGCCGTATGGGTCCTGCATATCCTCGAAGCTGAGTTCGGCCTCGCTGAGCCCGAGCTCCTCGCCCTGATAGATACAGACCGAGCCGCGCAACGACATCAGCAGCGCCGAGATGACCTTGAGGTACGCGGTCGGGTCCGGTTCGCCGGCTGCCCAGCGCGAGGCAGGGCGCATCACGTCATGGTTGGAGAAGGCCCAGCACGACCAGCCATCGCTGGCCACCTTGCCGAACGTTTCCAGCACCGAGCGCACCTTTGCCGCGCTGATCTTCTCCGGCGCCAGGAAGTCGAAGGAGTAACACATATGGACGCGCTTGCCGCCGGCCGTATAGGCCGCCACGACTTCCAGCCCACGCTGCGAATCGCCGACTTCGCCAACCGCGGCCGTCGCCGGATATTCATCGAGCAGGGCGCGGAAGCGTTCGAGGAAGCCCAGGTTTTCAGGCCGGCTCTTGTCGTAGAGATGGTCCTGGTAGTTGTAGGGGTTGACGGCCGGCGCCGTCTGGTCGTTGCGCTGCTCGGGCGGCAGCGGCGGATTGTCTTCCAGGCCTTGGCTGTGGAAGTAGAAATTGATGGTATCGAGGCGGAAACCATCGACGCCGCGCTCCAGCCAGAAGCGGGTGACATCGAGCAGCGCGTCCTGGACCGCGCGGCTGTGGAAATTGAGGTCGGGCTGCTCGGCCAGGAAATTATGCAGGTAATATTGCTGGCGGCTGGTGTCCCACTGCCAGGCCGAGCCACCGAAGATCGAGAGCCAGTTGTTGGGCGGCGTGCCGTCCGGCTTGGCGTCCGCCCAGACATACCAGTCGGCCTTTGGATTGCTGCGGCTGGAGCGGCTCTCCTTGAACCAGGGATGGACGTCGGCGGTATGCGAGAGCACCTCGTCGATCATCACCTTGAGGCCAAGCCGGTGCGCCTCGGCGGTCAGCGCGTCGAAGTCCGCCAGCGTGCCGAACATCGGATCGACACCGCAATAGTCCGACACGTCGTAGCCAAAGTCCTTCATCGGCGATTTGAAGAACGGCGAGATCCAGATGGCGTCGACGCCGAGCGAGGCGATATAGGGCAGCCGGCCGATAATGCCCCTGAGGTCGCCGATGCCGTCGCCGTTCGAATCCTGGTAGCTGCGCGGGTAGATCTGGTAGATCACGGCACCTCGCCACCAGTCGCGATCGATAGCAAGATCGGGCTTCGGAGTGGCCTTCAAAGCGGATTGCATGATCTCAACCTCCTTTCACCGAGCCGGCAAGCAGCCCGCGGACGAAATAGCGCTGCAGCGAGAAGAACACGATCAGCGGCACGATGATGGTGACGAAGGCCGATGTCGTCAGGATCTCCCAGTCGCCGCCGCGCGAGCCGAGCAACGCATTGAGCTTGGCGGTCAGCACGATCTGGTCGCCCTCGGTACCAAGGAAAACCATCGCCACCAGCAGATCGTTCCACACCCAGAGAAACTGGAAGATGGCGAACGAGGCCAGCACCGGGAACGACAATGGCAGCACGATCTTGACGAAGATCTCGAAATCGCTGGCGCCGTCGATGCGCGCCGATTCCATGATCTCGCGTGGCAGGCCGGCGATATAGCTCCTCAACAGATAGATGGCGAAAGGCAGGCCGAAGCCGGTATGCGCCAGCCAGATGCCGAGATAGGTCTTCGACGGCACGCCGAAGAAGCTGCCGACGCCGTTATAGAGCTTCAGCAGCGGGATCAGCGACATCTGCAGCGGCACGACCAGGAGGCCGATGATGACGGCGATGAGCAGGGCCCGGCCAGGAAAGCGCATCCAGGCCAGCGCGTAAGCGGCGAACGCGGCGATCAGGATTGGAATGACAGTCGCCGGAATGGTGACGGTCAGCGAGTTCATGAACGAGCGGCCGATGCCTTCCGAAAACAGCACCGTGTCGTAATTGTCGGTGGTGAATTTCGGCGGCGCCGAGGAGGCGTAATAGACGCGCTGGCCGCGTTCGCCTTCGAAAGCCTTCGGCGAGGTCATGACGAAACTGCCGTTGGCATTGAGCTGCAGGGTCACGCCGTCGCCGAGATCGGCTGTCGTGCCGGCGGGATATTGCGTCGGCGCTGCCGACTTGACGCCGAAGGCGCTGATATTGCGGGCCGGGCCGTCGCCGAAGATGTTGCCTTGCAGGACGAACTTGCCGTCCTTCTCGACCTGCGCCGAGGCGGGCGGCAGCCGTCCGGCTTCCGTCTGGCTGGAACTGGTGAACGAGTTCCACCAGCCCGAAGCGATGATCTGGTCCTTGTCGCGCAGCGACGAGACCAGAATGCCGAGCGTCGGGATCGTCCAGATCGCAACGAAGATGAAAACGGCGATATGCACGCCGAAACGGCTGACAAAGGACTTTCCGGTCGAGACAGTCATCTCAATGTCCTTCCGTCTCTTTGTTCGCCTGGCGGATGTTCCAGACCATGATCGGAATGACCGCTATCATGATGATGATGGCGATGGTGGCGCCGCGGCCGAAATCGCCGCCGCCGCGGAACATCCAGTCGAACATCAGATTGGCCAGCACCTGGCTGTTCCACTGGCCGTTGGTCATGGTCAGCACGATGTCGAAAACCTTCAGCACCAGGATGGTGATGGTGGTCCAGACGACGGCGATGGTGCCCCAGATCTGCGGCACCATGATCTTCCAGAAGATCTGGAAAGGGTTGGCGCCGTCGATGACGGCGGCTTCCAGCGTCTCTTCCGGAATGCCGCGCAAGGCCGACGACAGGATGACCATGGCAAAGCCGGTCTGGATCCAGATCAGGATGACCATCAGGAAGAAGTTGTTCCAGAACGGCAGCGATATCCAGACCTGCGGCTGGCCGCCGAAATACTGGATGATGGCGTTGAGCAGGCCGATCTGTGTCTGGCCCTCGCCGCGATATTCATAGATGAATTTCCAGATGACGCTGGCGCCGACGAAGGAGATGGCGAGCGGCAGGAAGATCAGGCTCTTGGCGATGGTGCCCCACCAGATCTTGTCGGTGAGCACGGCGATGATCAGCCCGAGGAAGGTGCAGGCGGCCGGCACCACCGCCAGCCACATGATGTTGTTGAGGATCGAATTGCGGAACTCACGGTCGCCGAACGCCCATTGATAGTTGGCCAAGCCGACGAAATGGGCGCCGCCGCGATCGAGGAACGACAGTCTCAGCGTCTCCACCACCGGGTAGATCAGGTAGATAGTGAGGATGATCATCGCCGGGCCGACGAACAGCCAGGGCCGGATCACCCCCTGCCGGCGCAGATTGTTGATCGCCGCCTTGCCGGAAACGCCGCGTGCCGGAAAGATCGTGTCGAGTGCCTTGTTGGCACCCCAGAAATAGGCGACGCAGCCGCCCACGCCGATGATGATGACGAATATCGCCGAAAAAATCTGAGCCGCCATGGGTCCCTCCCCCTGCGCACGGATCCGCCAGTCGAGAATGGCTTTGGCGACGGGATCATGCGCCGATTCAGTTGTCTGGAGCGCGACCAGCCGAAAAGCAGGTCACTGGGCGCGCGTCATGCCGGAATGCGTCGTGCTCACGACAATCGACGCGACGCCAGGCACCGAAGAAGGTCCGGGCCGTTTGAGGCCCGGACCGCATCACATGGGACTCGAGCCGGCCGCTTACTTGATCGCGTCCCAGCTTTTCTGGATGTCGGTGGCGACGTCCTGGGCGGACTTGCCACCGACAAGGTCGATCATGCCGGTCCAGAACGCGCCGGCGCCGATCTTGCCCGGCATCAGGTCGGACCCATCGAAGCGGAAGGTCGAGGCGTTGGCCAGGATCTCGCCCTGCTTCTTCAGCGCGTCGCTGGCATAGGCGTCCTTGTTGACCGACTTGAACGGCGTCACGAAGCCGCCCTGTGCCATCCAGATCTCATGAGCGAGCGGCAGCTTCAGGAATTCGATGAAGGCGCGGGCACCCTTGCTATCTTTGGTGATCATGGCCAGCGTGCCGGCGCCGAGCACCGGAGTGCCGAGCTCGGGCTTGGAGGCGTAGGGCGGGTAATAGAAGAAGTCGGCATCCTCGCCGATCTTGGTGCCTTGCGGGAAGAAGGTCGGAATGAACGATGCCTGGTGGTGCAGATAGCATTTCGGCGGCACCGAGAAGAGGCCCTTCGGGCTGTCGCGGAAATCGGTCGCCGCAACCGCCTTGGCGCCACCCTCGACCATCTTGTCGTCGGTCGCGATCTTGCCGAAAATGTCGATGGCGTTGACCACGGCCGGATCGTTGAACGGAATTTCGTTCTTCACCCATTTGTCGTAGGTCTCGGGCGTCTGGGTGCGCAGCATGATGTCTTCGACCCAGTCGGTCGCCGGCCAGCCAGTGGCGCCGCCCGAACCAAGCCCGATGCACCATGGCGTGCCGCCGTCGGCGATGATCTTCTTTTCGAGCTCGGCAAGCTCTTCCTGCGTCTTCGGCACCTTGTAGCCGGCTTCCTCGAAATTGTCCGGCGAGTACCAGACCAGCGATTTCACGTCGGCCTTATAAGGAAAGGCGAAGAAGCCGGGCTTGCCGTCCTTGTCCTTGAAGGTGCCGAGGTCGACCCAGGATTGGCCGGCGCCGTAATTGTCCTTGACCCAGTTGGCTGTGTCGTCGCCGAGCGGCGTCAATAGGCCCTTCGATGCCAGATCCTGGATCAGGCCCGGCTGCGGCAGCACGGCGATGTTGGGCGGGCTGCCAGCCTGCGTGTCGATGACGATCTGCTGCTCGTAATTCTCCGACGAGGAATACTTGATCTCGGCGCCGGTGGCTTCGGAGAAATAATCGAGAACGGTGCGGATCAGCCCTTCGTCCTCGCCGCGCCACGGCCCGAAGATTGTCAGTGTCTCGCCCTTGAGGTCGACCTTCTTGAGCTCTTCGTAGTTGGCCCAGTTGAAACGTGGATCTTCGCCCGGCTTGAACTTCAGTTCGGCTTGCGCGGGCATGGCCAGGGCGAGCGTGGCAAACGCAGCGCCCAGCAGAAGCATTTTTTTCATCGGTATTCCCTCCCAGTGGTGACAAACACCGAACGAAACCTCCATTCCGTCCGCCGGCGCCGCAGGACTGTGACTCAGTCGGAAAGGAACTGCAACCTTTCGTGGAGTCTTCCAAAGCGCTTTGGTCATTTTGATCTCGCCACTGAATTGACCACGAGTCAATAGGAAGCCAGGCTAATCGATTTAATTTTTGCGACTGGGTGCTGGTAAAAGTGCGTTGCAGCACAGTTTTCTGGCGGTGCAGCAGCAAATTCGGCTTCAAACCGGTCCGAACCGTGCGTATGGTCACTGCGCTCGGCAACGCGGTTCGTAGGGCCAGATCGTTTCAGATTAAAAGCGCTTTGAGGTTTGGAGGCCTCCGGTGAACCTCAAGCAGCTCTCCCACATGCTGGCGCTTTCGCAGACCACGGTGAGCCGCGCATTGAACGGCTACCCGGAAGTCAACGAGGAAACGCGCCGGCGGGTGGTCGATGCCGCCAAGCGTCATGGCTATCGCCCCAATCCGAGCGCCCGCCGGCTGGCGACCGGCAAGACCGGCATGATCGGCTATGTGCTGCCGACGGGAGCGACCGTCGATATCGACCCGCATTTCGTCGAGTTCCTGTCCGGCCTCGGCGACTATGCGCGTTCGCACGAACTCGACCTGGTGCTGTCACCGGCCGATGCCGACGACCAGGAGACGACCTACCGCCGCATTGTCGCCAACCGGCAGGTGGACGCGGTCTATATCTCCTCCCCGAGACCGGCCGACCGGCGGGTGGCGCTGGTCAACACGCTCGGCATTCCCTTCATCGTCCATGGCCGCAGCGAAGGCTTCGATTTCGACTACCCCTTCACCGACATCGACAATGAGGGCGCCTTCCACGAGGCGGCGCGGCTTCTCGTGCAGCTCGGTCACAGGCGTCTGGCGCTTATCAATGGCGACGATCGCGAGACCTTCGCCATACATCGCGAGCGCGGCGTGCGGCGCGCGCTTGCGGCAAGCGGCCTGGTGCTTCGTGATCAGCATGTCTGTTCCCTGACAATGACCGAGGAGAACGGTTATCGCGCCGCCAGGCGTCTGCTGGAACAAAGCGACGCGCCGACGGCGATCGCCTGCTCCAGCCTGATTATGGCGCTCGGCGTGGTGCGCGCGGTGCGCGACCTCGGCCTGACCATTCCGGGCGACCTGTCGCTGATCGCCCATGACGACGTCTTTCCCTGGCTGAAGCCGGAAAATTTTTCGGTGCCGCTGTCGACGACACGTTCGTCGATCCGCCTGGCGGGCGCACGCATCGCGGAACGGCTGGCGGCGCGGATTTCCGGCCTGGAGGAGGGCGCTCGCGGCGAGGTCTGGCCGGTCGACCTGGTGGTCAGGGGATCGGTCGCCGGCGCCCCGGCCTAGGGATCAAAACTTAATTACCCTGAGCGACCGAGTTCGAACCCATATCGGTTATTTGAGGTAAACCGGCCGATTGAGTTTTGCCCCCAATATCTGATGCCCAACATTATGCAGCGGCTTCGGGAGAACGGCATGCACAACGCAGAAAGCTTTGGACTTATTCCTTGGCCGCCTCGGCCGCTTTGGTGTCCAGAGGCCAAAACCGAAATCATTGTCGCGGCCCTTGGGGCCGAGATCCCTTGCCGTGCCGGCGAGCGCTTTCTCGACCCAGTCGGCGGAGCGATCGGGCGCCGCATGCAACAGATTGCCGGCGATCAGTCCGTCGACCGAAGTGCCGCGGTCGCGCGCCTTGATCGGCACGTCAGGCATGGCATTGAACTGCCCGGCGATGACACCGGAGAGCGCCGGATTTTTGTCGTCGATGCCGGTATCGATGACGCCAACACGCACATTCTCGCCGCTGGCTTCGTTGGCGTCGAGCGCGATGCGTTCGAACGCATAATTTGACGATGCTGGCCGCCTGCTGCAGCGAGTAGACATGGTTGGCCTCACGCCGCAAAATGCGGCCGTCGGCGGCAAGCTGTGCCTCCATGACGCCGACCGGGCGGCCATCCGGAATGCCGAAGCGCACCAGCGCGTTGCCGAGCAGCCGCCTTGGCGCAGTCGGCGTCGGCAGCACTTCCCCGGTTCAGGCAGTCGATCTCCGCCTGGGTGAGGTTAGGATCGTTGGTTTGTGCGACGGCAGACGTGGCGAAGATTGTCATCGCCGCCGTCAATCGAACGACCGCCTTAGCCGCCATCAGCCGGTTTCCTTCCCTCCAGGGCAGCTTCGGTGAAAGGCTGGGCGGCAATAAGGCCAAGCAGTTTCTGATAGTCGGCGGCGGTCTTGGCCGGAACGCCGAGCCGGAAAACGCCGTCGGCGGTAGGCCCGCCGGCGATCGTCAACTGGTTCTGGTCGAGAAAAGCGACGATGTCGGACAGCTTCGCATCCGGTTTGAATTTCACAAGGGCAAACGGCATTTTGGCCAGATCGTCTTCCGATCCGGCAAGCTCGAAATCGCCACCTCTGTCGCCGGTCTGCACAAAGGATTGCGTGACGACCAGGGCCAGCAGCACCGCGGCCGCGGCCCAGGCGACGCCGGCGGGCACCGCCATGAAGCGGCTCCAGGCCTGCGCCAGCCAGGACGATGCCGCCGGCCCGCGGGCGGGGCCGGCCTCGGCATCGAGCGCCTTGGCAAAGCGGCTGAGCGCATCGGCAGGCGGGCGGATTGCCTCGTTTGCGGCAGCGGTGCCGGAGAATTCGGCCTCGGCCTCGCCTAGTGCGGCCATCGCCGCCGGATCGCTTGCCAGCCATTCCTCGATGGCTTCGAGCTCGGTGCCCTCCAGCGAGCCGTTCAGATAAAACGGCAGCAGCATTTCCATTTCGTCGCGGCGCGACATCTTTTCAGCGGCGCTCATGGCCACCCCCTGTCGTAACCGGCGGCCTTGAGGGCTTCGCCGAGTTCCTTGGGGGCGAAGAACATCCTGGTCTTGACCTGGCGACCGGGATGCCGAGTACCTCGCCGATCTCGCTCACCGATTTCCCGTGATAAATAGGCAAGGTCGATCACCGTACGGTGCTCTTCCGGTATGGCATCGATGAAGCGTCGCGAGGCAGCGGCCTTGTCTTCTTTCATTGTCGCGACTTCCGGCGTGTCGGCACCGTCGGCGACCTGGGTCGCGTCATCGTCGTTGATCCAGTCTTCCTTCTTCTTGGGCAGTAGGGACAGCGCCTTGAAGCGGGCAATGCCGAGCAGCCATGTCGAGACCTCCGAGCGGCCCTCGAAGGCCGGCGCCTGCCGCCAGAGTTCAAGGAATACCTCGTTCGCAATATCGTCGGCCATCAGTTCCGATCCCGTCTGGCGTGCCGCGAAGCGGTAGACCCGCGTGGTGGCGCATGAACAGGAGCCGCACGGCGGCACGGTCGCCCTTCGCGACCCGGTCGACGAGCGCGCGATCGGTCTCCGCGGCAGTCATCGCCGGTCGAGCCGCCTGGCTCCTGCCTGCTCTGTCGCTGATCGGCCCAAAAAGGTTCACCGGCATCCGCCCGTATATTTGCGGAGGCTAACTGAAGAGCGGGAGCGTTGCCAGAGGGAGAAGAGGGCGCGCGCTCAACTCAGGAACGGCTTTGCCTTCATCGTCGCCGGCACCGGCACGCCGAGGCGCGCAAGCACTGTCGGCGCGAGCTGCAGCTGATCGAGCAGCGTATTGGCGTCCGGGCCCTCGCCGGATCCGAAGTAATAAAGTGCGAAATCCTGCATCTCTTCGTCGTGGCCGCCATGATGGCCGCGATCGGTCTGGCCATGATCGGCGGTAACGATCACCTCGTAGCCGACCTCCCGCCAGCGCGGCAGGAAGCCGGCGAGCATGGCGTCTATTGCATAGACGGCATGATCCATCTCGCGGCAGTCATGGCCGAACCGGTGACCCATCGAGTCCAGCGTGCAGCTGTGCAGGATGCCGTAGTCGATGCCGTAGCGCCTGGTCAGCATGGTCAACGTCGCGAACAGGTCGACGTCGCTCGGCGTCATCTGGTTCCTGGCGTTGTAGCCGGTCATGGTGTGGAACCGGCCATGGCTGATCGGCCTGCCCGGCTGGTCGAACTCTATGTCCTCGACCAGGTCGAACGGATAGGCCCGGAAGAATTCGGACCAGTAGGAATGGGTGACCGCACCCGTCTTGCCGCCGGCCCTGCTGACTTCGGAAAAAATGTCCGGCTGTTCGACGCGAAACCGGTTCTCGTTGGACAGGATGCCGTGCACTTGAGGCGGCACGCCGGTGTGGATCGAGGCATAGCAGGATGCCGAGGTCGACGGCAGCACGGAGCGCATCTTCCACACGCGCGCGTCGCCGGATTGCACCCAGCCTTCGAGATTGCCCATCAGCCGTCGCCAGTTCCGGTAAGGCACGCCGTCTAGGATGATGAGCAGAAGTTTCGTGTTGAGCGCCAAGGGCGCCTCCATGCGGCTTGATCGGAAAAGTCAGGGCGGGCCCGCCGTTCAATCCACGCCCGGACAGGATCATCGGGCGCAAGGGGCAGCCCGCTAGTTCCCCGCGCTGGCCATGCGCCTTCCCTTGATCGCTTTCTCTAACCAGCCGATCTCCATTTCGGGCACCGACGACAGCAAAAGGTCTGTGTAGGCGTCGAACGGCGGCGTCAGAACCTTGCTCTTGGGGCCGTAGCGCACCACCTCGCCGCGATACATCACCGCGATCGAATCGGCGATCGACTTCACTGTTGCGAGATCATGAGTGATGAACAGATAAGCGACGTTTTCCTCTTTCTGCAGCTCGAGCAGCAGCTCCAGTATGCCATGGGCCACCAGCGGGTCGAGCGCCGATGTCACCTCGTCGCAGATGATCAGCTTCGGCTTGGCGGCGAGCGAACGAGCGATGCAGACGCGCTGCTTCTGGCCGCCCGAAAGCTCGGCCGGATAGCGGTCGACATAGCCTTTACCCATCTCGATCTTGTCGAGCAGTTCGGCGACCCGTTTGTCGCGCTCGCGCCCGCGCATCCCAAAATAGAATTCCAGCGGCCGGCCGATGATGGTGCCGACCGTCTGGCGCGGATTCATCGCGACATCGGCCATCTGATAGATCATCTGCAACTGGCGCAGATCCTCCTTCGGCCGGTCGGCAAGCCGGTTGGCGAGCGGCCGTCCGTCGAAGGTGACGGTGCCTTGTTCGGGCGGCAGGAGGCCGGTGATGGCGCGCGCCAGCGTCGATTTGCCGGAGCCGGACTCGCCGACCACCGCCAGCGTCTGGCCCGGGAAAATATCGACCGAGACGTTCTTCAGCACCTTGATGTGGCTGCGGCCATAGGCGGCGGTGATGTTCTTGACCGACAGGAACGGGCTCGGGCCGGGCTTCTGCTCCTGATGTTCGATCTCATGCACCGAAACCAGCGCGTTGGTGTATTCCTGGCGCGGCTCCTTGATGATCTGGCGCGTGCCGCCCCATTCGACCAGCCGGCCGTGGCGCAGCACCATGATCTCGTCCGAGACCTGGGCGACGACGGCAAGGTCATGGGTGATGTAGAGTGCCGCCACATGCGTGTCGCGGATGGCATCCTTGATCGCCGCTAACACGTCGATCTGCGTCGTCACGTCGAGCGCCGTGGTCGGCTCGTCGAAGACGATCAGGTCGGGTTCCGAGCACAGCGCCATTGCCGTCATCACGCGCTGCAGCTGACCGCCCGACACCTGGTGGGGGAAGCGCTCGCCGATGGTTTCGGGGTTCGGCAGGCTGAGCTTCTTGAACAGCGCCACGGCGCGCTTTTCGGCTTCGGCCCGCGTCGCCGTACCGTGCAGGAGTGCTGCCTCGACCACCTGGTCCATCAGCCTGTGCGCCGGATTGAAGGCCGCTGCCGCCGATTGCGCGACATAGCAGACCTCGCGGCCGCGCAATTTGCGGAACCCTTCGTTGCCGCCCTTCAGGATGTCGCGGCCATTGAGGATGACCTCGCCGCCGGTGATGCGCACGCCGCCGCGGCCGTAACCCATCGACGACAGGCCGATGGTCGATTTGCCGGCGCCGGACTCGCCGATCAATCCGAGCACCTTGCCCTTTTCGAGCGTCAGCGAGACATCGTGCACCAGCACGATGTTCTTCGGCGCCTCTCCCGGCGGATATACCGTGGCCTCGATGCGCAGATTGCGGATGTCGAGCAGCACGCTGGACTTCGGTTGCCCGGACTTCGGTTGCCCGGGCTTCGGTTGCTTTTCGGCCATTAACCGCGTCCTCCCTTCAGACTTGTCGTGCGGTTGAGCACCCAGTCGGCGACGAGATTGACGGAAATCGCCAGCGCTGCGATCGCCGCCGCCGGAATGAGGGCGGCGCCTATGCCGAAGACGATGCCATCCTTGTTTTCCTTGACCATGCCGCCCCAATCGGCGTCCGGCGGCTGCACGCCAAGTCCGAGGAAGGACAGCGTCGACAGGAACAGCACGGCATAGATGAAGCGCAGGCCGAGTTCCGAAACCAGCGGCGACAGCGCATTGGGCAGGATTTCGCGGAAGATGATCCAGCCGCTGCCTTCGCCGCGCAATTTGGCCGCCTCGACGTAATCCATGACGTTGATGTCAACGGCGACCGCCCTCGACAGGCGGTAGACGCGGGTCGAGTCGAGAACGCCCATGACCAGGATCAGCGTCACCAGATTGGATGGCAGCACCGACAGCACCACAAGCGCCATGATCAGTGTCGGGATCGACATCAGGAGATCGACGAGACGCGACAGAAGCGTGTCGAACCAGCCGCCGAAAACCGCCGCCGAGAAGCCGAGGATGGCGCCGAGCGAGAACGACAGCGCGGTCGCCAGCACCGCGATGAAAAGGGTGATGCGGGCGCCATAGATCATGCGCGACAACAGATCGCGACCGAGATTGTCGGTGCCCAGCCAATGCGCAGCCGACATTGGCTCCCAAGGGACGTCGCTGACGATCTCGGCATTGCCGTGCGGCGCGATCCACGGCGCAAAGATCGCCGCCAGCACGAACAGCGCCGTCAACACCAGTCCGACCAGCGCCGGGATGGGGATGCGTTTGATGACGAGCATACCCGACCCCTCATTTCGGATGTCTGAGGCGCGGATTGGCGACGATTGCCGCAATGTCCGCGATAATGTTCAGGCTGATGTAGACAGCGGCGAAGATCAGCCCGACCGCCTGCACCACCGGCACGTCACGCTTGGTGACGTGGTCGACCAAGTATTGCCCCATACCCGGATAGACGAAGATCACTTCGACGACGACGACGCCGACGATCAGGTAGGCAAGGTTGAGCATGACGACGTTGATGATCGGCGCAATCGCATTGGGGAAGGCATGCCTGCGGATAACCGCGAAGGCCGAAAGCCCCTTGAGCTCCGCCGTCTCGACATAGGCCGACTGCATGACGTTGAGGATCGCAGCGCGCGTCATGCGCATCATATGGGCGAGCACCACCAGGGTCAGCGCCGCCGCCGGCAATGCTATGGCCTGGATGCGTTCGCCGAACGGCATCCCCTCATAGACGGTGGAAATGGCGGGAAACCATTGATGTTGCACTGCGAAGAAAAAGACGAGCACATAGCCGACGAAGAATTCCGGGAAGGACGTCGAGGCCAGCGCCAGTCCCGAGATCAGCTTGTCGACCCAGCCATTGCGGTAGCGCACCGCGATCAGCCCGAGGATGATCGCCAGCGGCACCGCGACGATCGCCGCCCAGAAGGCGAGGAACAGCGTGTTCCACAGCCTTCCCTTGATCGAGGTTGCGATATCCTGACCGCTCGACATAGCCGTGCCGAGATCACCGGTCAGGATGCCGCCGAGCCAGCGAAAATAACGGATGTAGGCGGGATCATTGAGGCCGAGCTGCTCGCGCAGATTGGCGAGCGACTCCGGTGTCGCCGACTGCCCGAGAATGGCTTGCGCGACGTCGCCGGGCAGGATCTGGGTGCCGGCGAAGATCAGGACCGAAACGGCCAATAGAAGGATGATGCCCAGCGCAATGCGCTGGGCCACCAGTTTCACGATGGGTGAGGACATATCCGCAAGGCCGGGCTCAGGCTTCGAGCCAGCACTTCGCCAGAGCATATCCGTTCATCAACTCCTGATGCGGATCATCCACCCAGCCAGCAACCTTGGCGCCCGTCGCATCGATGAACTGATTGAACATCGGCAGGATCAGGCCGCCCTCGTCGCGCACCATCACAGCCATGTCGTGGTACATTGCCTTGCGCTTGGCCTCGTCGAGCTCGGCGCGGGCCGCCAGCACCATCTTGTCGAAATCCGGACGCTTGAAACGTGTGTCGTTCCAGTCGGCCGTCGACAGATAGGCGGTAGAGTACATCTGGTCCTGCGTCGACCGGCCGCCCCAGTAGGAGGCGCAGAAGGGCTGTTTGTTCCAGACTTCCGACCAGTAGCCGTCGCCCGGTTCGCGCTTGATCTCCAGCTTGATGCCGGCCTTGGCCGCGCTTTGCTGGAACAGCTGTGCGGCGTCGACGGCACCGGGGAAGGCGACATCCGACGTCCGGAGCAGGACGGCACCGTCATGGCCCGACTTCTTGTAGTGAAATTTGGCCTTGTCGGGATCGTATTTGCGCTGCTCGATCTCGGTGAATAGCGGGTACGATGCATTGATCGGGAAGTCATTGCCGAGCGAGCCATAGCCACGCAGCACCTTGTTCAGCATTTCCTCGCGGTCGATCGCCAGCTTCAACGCCATGCGCAAGTCGTTGTTGTCGAACGGCGCGGTGTCGCAGTGCATGATGAAAACGTAGTGGCCGGGTCCCGAATGGTTGCGGATGGTGACGCCGGGCACACGCTTGATCAGATCGACGATCTTCGGCTCGACGCGGTTGATCATGTGGACCTGGCCGCCCTGCAGCGCCGCCGTACGCGCCGTGGCGTCGTTGATGACGATGATCTCGATCTGGTCGGCATGGCCCATTTTGTCGCCCTGCCAGTAATTGGCGAAGCGCTCGCCGCCATGGCGCACGCCGGGCTCGTTGGTGGTGACCTTGTAAGGACCCGCCGAGATACCGGCATCGGCCTTATCCTTGCCGCCGTTCGGCTGGATGATCAGGTGATAATCGCTAAGCAGATAGGGAAGATCGGCATTCGGCTCCTTCAGCGTCAGCACCACTTCCTTGCCGCTGGCCTTTATGCTCTCGATGCCTTTCATATAACCGAGCGCGCCGGACTTCGACTTCTCGTCCGAATGGCGTTCGAGGGTGGCGGCCACGTCCTCTGCGGTCACCTTCTTGCCGTTGTGGAACTCGACGCCATCGCGGATATTCAGCGTCCAGGTCTTGGCGTCGTCCGACGAGCCGATCTCCTCGGCAATGCGGTTCTCGAGCTTGCCTTCAGGAGACAGTTCGACGATCAGTTCGCCCCACATCTTGCCGAAGGCGAACGGCACCTGCGTCATGAACAGCGCCGGATCGAGACTGTTGGTGGACTCGCCACCGACCAGGCCGGCCTTGAGCGTGCCGCCCTTGACCGGACCCGCCGCGCGGGAAGCGCTGGATAGCAGCGAATTGGCGAAGGTTGCGGTGACGCCAAGCGCAGCTGCCCGGCCGAGAAAATCGCGACGGCTCAGCTTGCCGGACGCAACGCGCCGGCTCAGATATTCCAGTTCGTTCGACATGTTAAGTTCCTCACTCTGTTGGTCCGACCTTATGGTCGTTTTTTCTCATTTCGATCGGGAGAATAATGACCGTAAGGGAAAGCGGTAAGCAAGACCGAATGCGACATGCCGTGGCGTAAATCGTGCGTCGCAATTGGACCAATCGCTATAAGCGCTCAAAGCAGTACGCGCGGGATTTTCTCCTTGAAGTTGCGCTCGAAGACCAGTTTTTCGCCTTCATAGGCTTCGATTCTGGCGCTAACCACGAAGCTTTGCGCGTCGGACCGCATTTCGGCGAAGGTTTCGGTGCGCACCGACCATTCATTTCGCGACAGCGTCTGAGTCCAATGCGTCTTGCCCGACGCTGATAGTGGATTGTCAGGATGGATCGCCCATGTCTCTCTGGCGATGCTCCCGTGGGCGAGGCCATGCTCCAGGTCGCGCACTTCGCCGAAATCGTCGACGATGGAAAGCGTGGTCATTCCGGTCTTTTCGTCGCGATCGACATGACGTTCGGAATTGGCGGGCCGAAGTGTCTCCCTTGCCCAGGGCGTCGCGCCTTCGGGGGCGGGGAAGGTGACCTCATCGCCTGTCGCCGGCGGGCGCAGCGGCAGCATCAATGCCGCGGCCGACAATTCCAGCCGGACCGGCTCCGGCGACGGCCAGATCATCGGCCAATAGCTGTTGGAGATGGCAACGCGCAAGCGGTGGCCGGCCGGCGCGCGATAGGCGCATTGGTCGAGCACCACCCGGGCGCTGACGGTTTCGCCGGGCACCACCGCTTCGGGAAATTCGTGCGAATTGCGATGCGTCAGGTTAAGCACGCCGTACGAGATCAGCTCCGACGCTCCGTCCGGGTGGACGTCGCACAGCCGAACCGCGATGTTCGCCTGGCGCCGATCCGCCGAGACTCTGACCAAAACTTCGGGAGCACCGACGATGTCGATCGCTTCGGTCAGCACCGGCTGGTCGAAACACACCGACAGCGCGTCGTCGGGGCGCTGGTCACCCGGCAGTTCCGGGCCGAAGGTGAAGGGGAAATATTCGCCACCGGCGAGGCCGCAGTTTTGCGGCGAAGCGACGATAGCGTGCTTGCCTTCAGCGATAAGCTCAACCTCTTGCGTCTTGATGTTGGGTGACGGCCATTCCGATTCAGCGACCCAGCGGCCCGGCCGCTCCGGATGCCAGCGGGCCGGGCGCACGCTGTCCATGACATAGGCGCGGTAGGCGGGGTCGGCCTCGACGCCGGTGTCGATGTCCTTCAGCCAGCGGTCCCACCAGCGCAAGGCCTCCTGCAGGAAGCCGATGCGCGGTTCGGGCGCGGCGTAATGCGGGTATTTGTGGATCCACGGGCCGACGATTCCCTTGACCGGCGCCTCGATATTGGCGGCGAGATGGGAAATCGTATTGCGATAGCCGTCATGCCAGCCGCCGATCGACAGCACCGCGGCATGGATGGCGGAATAGTCCTCGCAGATCGAGCCGCGCTTCCAATAGGCATCGCGATGCTGGTGCTTCAGCCACAGCGATGCCAGGAAGGGCTGGTTCTCCAGCCTGGTCAGCCACAGGTCGCGCCATCTGTTGTCGCCGGCCAGCAACGGATCCGGCGGCCTTGACGAATAGGACAGCATGGTCGAGGCCCAGCCGAAATTCTCGATCAGCAGGCAGCCGCCCTTGTAGTGGATGTCGTCGGCATAGCGGTCGACCGTCGAACAGAGACTGATGACCGCCTTCAGCGCCGGCGGCCGCTTAGACGCCACTTGCAGGCAGTTGAAGCCGCCCCACGAAATGCCCATCATGCCGACATTGCCGTTGCACCAGGGCTGGTCCGCCGCCCAGGCGATGACGTCGCAAGCGTCCTGCAATTCCTGCTCGGAATATTCGTCGTCCATCAGCCCTTCGGAATCGCCATTGCCGCGCATGTCGACGCGGATCGAGGCGTAGCCATGGCCGGCAAAATAGGGATGCGTCAGCTGATCACGATAGATCGTGCCGTCGCGCTTGCGATAGGGCAGGTGTTCGAGGATTGCCGGCACCGGATCGTCGGCGGCATCGGCCGGCATCCACACCCGCGCCGACAGCCGGCAGCCGTCCGGCATGATGATCCCCATGTCGGGAAATTCAACGACCTTGCGCGGGAATTCAGTGACGGTTTTCATGCGGCCACATGATGGAGCCGCTGCCGATGCGTCGTGGGCCAGCCAACGAATTCGGCTGGTCAATCCGCGTCAACTCAGCGGAATGTCGTTGTCGGCCTTGCTAGCCTGGTAGGCGCCGGACAGTTCGTCGTAGCGTGCGGAGATTTTGCCGATCCGCGTCTCCAGTCGCAGGCGTTCGGTCTCAGGCAGCGATCGCACCAATTTGCGGATCGAAAAGCTCCTCCAGTAGGCATTCTCGGCATTGTAGCCGCCGGGATCGAGGGTGAAGACCTCCTTCAGGATCTTCAGATCGTGCGGGATGTCGAAGCTGTCGCGCGAATCCTCATGGCTGAAAAGATAGTAGAAATTGTCGAAGCCGGTCCAGGTGATCGCCGACAGGCAGAGCGAGCAGGGTTCGTGTGTGGCAAGAAAGATCGCGTTCTTGGTATCGACGCGTTCGGCCTTAGGCATTTCGTAGAAGCGCTTCAGGCAGTGCATCTCGCCGTGCCAGAGCGGATTTTCGATCTCGTTGTTGGTTTCGGCAAGCACCAGCGAACGGTCGTCCTTGCGCAGGATCGCCGCGCCGAACAGTTTGTTGCCGTGCGCGACGCCTTCGACGGTCTTCGGCACGATGTCGTGCTCGATGACATCGAGCAGGCGATCGATCAGCGAAATGTCGGTCATCACCGGCTCCCGTCGGGAAGATGGATTTCGTAAGGGTGTGAGAAATGACACTCTTCGACGTTGGAGCCGTCGCCGCCGCGGTCGACGACCACAAAATCCTGGACATCGCCGATCGGCGTCAGCACGCCGTGCCACAGATTGCGCGGGTAGTTGACGCCTTGCCCGGGCGCCGTGATGAAGGCGTGCGGCTCGCCAGGTCCTTCCTCGCCATCATGGCAGACGACGACCAGGAACGGCCGTGGTGACAGCGGGATGAAGGCCTGGCTGCCGAACGGATGGCGCTCCACCATGGTCAGCTTCAACGGCAGCTCATAGGGCGTGCCACGCACCATCGAGATCAGCACGCGCGCATTCGGCCCTCGTGCTTCCGCGGTGGCGAGGTCGTGGTAGCGCTCGGCCTTGCCGCCATTGATCGGATAATGGTTGTCGCCGCCCATATCGATGACGTCGCCGAATTCGGCGAAATTCTTGCGGGTCAGCGGCCGCGCGACGATGCGGGTCATGGTGTAGGTCTCGCGACGCCGGCGCTGCCAAGCTTGGCGTGGCGGTTGACGTCCTTGTAGAGGAGGTAGCGGAATTTGCCTGGCCCGCCGGCATAACAAGCCTGCGGGCAGAAGGCGCGCAGCCACATATAGTCGCCGGCTTCGACTTCGACCCAGTCCTGGTTGAGACGGTAGACCGCCTTGCCCTCCAGCACATAGAGCCCGTGCTCCATGACATGCGTCTCGGCGAAGGGAATGACCGCACCAGGCTCGAGCGTGACGATGGTGACATGCATGTCGTGGCGCATGTCGGCCGGATCGACGAAGCGCGTCGTCGCCCATCGGCCTTCGGTACACGGCATCGGCGTCGGCGCGATGTCCTGTTCGTTGGCGAAGAACGCTTGCGGCGTATCGATGCCGTCGACTGCGTCATAAGCCTTGCGGATCCAGTGGAAGCGGACGGCGCCGCCGCTTTCATTGCGCACGGTCCACCCACTCGCCGGCGGCAGGAACGCAAAGCCGCCCGGCCTTAAGCTATGTTTCTTGCCGGCAAGCGAAACGCATAGCTCGCCTTCGACTACGAACAGCGCACCTTCGGCGGCGGCGTCAAGCTCAGGGCGGTCGCTGCCGCCGCCGGGCGCGAGCTCGACGATGTATTGCGAAAACGTCTCGGCAAAGCCCGACAGCGGCCGCGACAGCACCCAGACGCGTGTCCCATCCCAGAACGGCAAAGCGCTGGTGACGATGTCCTGCATCACGCCTTTGGGGATCACGGCATAGGCCTGTGTGAACACAGCGCGACCGGTCAGCAATTCACTCTGGCCGGGATGTCCGCCCTGCGGCGCATAATAGGTTCGCTCGGCCATTTTCGTCATATCCATAAATTCAAGCCTGTTGCGGAAGCCAGGGCCTATGGCGGCAGCCAAAGCCTATTGCGGAAGCATGTCCTTGAGACGGAGCAGCGCGATGCGCTCGACCTGTCTACAGGCGGTTTCGAATTCGACGTCGTGGCTGTTGCCGATACGCGCTTCGAACTCGGCCAGGATCTCCGCCTTGGTCCTGCCTTTCACCGCGATGATAAAGGGGAAACCGAAGCTGGTGACGTAGGCGGCATTGAGTTTTGCGAACAGCTCGCGCTCCTTCTCGGTCAGCGCGTCGAGCCCTGCCGAAGCTTGCTCCTTGGCCGATTCGTCCGTCAACCTTCTAGCCTGCGCCAGTTTTCCGGCAAGATCGGGGTGGGCATTGAGCACGGAAAGCCGCTCGGCCTCGCTTGCTGCGCGAAACACGCGGCAGAGCGCATTGTGCAGGCCGCCGGCACTGTCATGGGCCGGGCCGAGCTCCAGCCCATAAGCGCGCTCGGCAACCCACGGCGAATGCTCGAACACGCCGCCGAATGTGTGGACGAAGGCCTCGAATTCCATTTTCGACGGGCGCAGCGCCGGCAACCGGAACGGATGCGTCTCCTGCCAATGTTTTGCAATGTCGATGCGCCGTGCCAGCCAGACCTTGTCGTGCGATTTGACGTAGTCGATGAAGCGCTTCAGTGCCGCGACCCGGCCCGGCCGCCCAACCAGACGGCAATGCAGGCCGATATTCATCATGCGCGGCCGCCCTGCCTTGCCCTCGGCATAGAGCGTATCGAAACTATCCCTGAGATAGGCAAAGAACTGGTCGCCCGAATTGAAGCCCTGCGGCGTGGCAAAGCGCATGTCGTTGGCGTCGAGCGTGTAGGGGATGATCAGCTGCGGCTTCGCCGACCCTTCCGGTGTCACATGCTCGAACCAGTAGGGCAGTTCGTCGTCATATGTGTCCGACACATAGTCGAAGCCGCCCTCTTCCGCCGCCAGCCGCACCGTGTTGATCGAGGTGCGGCCGGTGTACCAGCCGGTCGGCCGCGCCCCTGTGACCTCATAATGCAGCCGGATCGCCGCCTCCATGTCGCGGCGCTCGTCTTCCGGGGTATGGTCGCGGTAGTCGATCCATTTCAGCCCGTGCGAAGCGATCTCCCAGCCGGCCTCCTGCATCGCCGCAACCTGGTCGGGCGAACGCGCCAGGGCCGTGGCCACGCCATAGCAGGTGATCGGCACCTGTGCCTCGCTGAACAGGCGCAGCAATCGCCAGAAGCCGGCTCGGGCGCCGTATTCGTAGATCGATTCCATGTTCCAGTGGCGCTGGCCGGGCCAGGGCGCGGCGCCGACGATCTCCGACAGGAAAGCCTCCGAAGCCTTGTCCCCGTGCAGGACGCAATTCTCGCCGCCCTCTTCATAATTGACGACGAACTGCACCGCGACATGCGCCCCGCCGGGCCATTTCGGATCCGGCGGATTGGCTCCGTAGCCGCGCATGTCTCGTTCGTAACGCATTCTCGCTCCTGCCGGAAATTGTCATCAGGATAGTCGAAAGGAGTGCCTGCGCATTCCCCCGAAATTTTTGAAAGTGTTTTTGTCGCGCTCCGCTCGACCGGGACTTATGCATCGCCTTTAATTGGCGCACAATTCATGAATAGTGTTCGACCGTTCAGGGAATGGAGCAGCCAGTGGCGGAAACGTCGAAAGCCGAAGGCGGGCGCCTGACGACCCATGTCCTCGACACAGCGGCCGGCAAACCGGCGGCCGGTCTGTCGATCGAGCTCTATCATCTTGACGGGCAGGCCCGGACGCATCTGAAAACCGTTGTCACCAATGATGACGGCCGCTGCGATGCTCCTCTGCTTGCCGGCGCGGAATTCCGCACCGGCGAATACGAGCTGGTCTTTGCGGCCGGCGATTATCTGCGCGGGCAAGGGACAAAACTGCCGGAACCGGCCTTCCTCGACCACGTGCCGATCCGCTTCGGTATGGCCGAGCCGATGCACTATCATGTGCCGCTGCTTCTGTCGCCGTACGGCTATTCGACCTACCGGGGAAGCTGAGATGGCCGAGATCAAGACACGCAACGAAATCCGCTTCATCCTCAATGGCGAGGACGTCGCGCTCGGCGCGGTTGCACCCGACCAGACCCTGCTCGACTGGCTGCGGCTCGACCGCTCGCTGCGCGGCACCAAGGAAGGCTGCGCCGAGGGCGACTGCGGCGCCTGCACGGTGCTGGTCGGCAGGCTCTCGGCCGGCAGACTGGTCTATGAAAGCGTCAATGCCTGCATCCGCTTCCTTGGCTCGCTAGACGGCACGCATGTCGTGACCGTCGAGCATCTGCGCGGCGGCGCAGGAAAGCTGCACCCCGTGCAGCAGGCGATGGTCGATTTCCACGGCTCGCAATGCGGCTTCTGCACGCCGGGATTCGTCATGTCGCTTTATGCGCTGTGGATGCGGTCGCCGGAGCCGTCGGACGCGGCAATAGAAAAGGCGCTGCAAGGCAATCTCTGCCGCTGCACCGGCTACGAGGCGATCATGCGCGCCGCGCGTGCCATCTCAAGCTACGGCAAGGCGGCGAAGGATCCGCTGGCGGCGGAGCGCAAGGCAGTTACGGCCAAGCTCGAAGCGATGAAGGACGGTTCGCGCATCGAGATCGGCTCCGGCAACAAGCGGCTGATCGTGCCGGCCAATGCCGACGATCTGGCCAGCGTGCTGGTCAAGGAGCCGGGCGCCACCATCGTCGCGGGTTCGACCGATGTCGGCCTTTGGGTGACCAAGCACATGCGCGATATTGCGCCGGTGATTTTCATCGGCAATCTCGATGGTCTGTGCGGGATTTCCGAGGACAAGGGCGTCATCTCGATCGGCGCCGGTGTCACCTATAGCGAGGCCTTCTCGACACTGGCGAAACGCATCCCGGCGCTGGGCCCGCTGTTCGATCGCATCGGCGGCGATCAGGTGCGCAACATGGGCACCATCGGCGGCAATATCGCCAACGGTTCGCCGATCGGCGACACGCCGCCGCCGCTGATCGCACTCGGTGCCCGCCTGACGCTGCGCCGCGGCGACAAGCGGCGGACGATCCCGCTGGAGGATTTCTTCATCGCTTATGGCCGACAGGACCGGCAGCCCGGCGAATTCGTCGAGGCCGTGCATGTCCCGGTGCCGGCCGGCGAGACGAAATTTGCCGTCTACAAGATCACCAAGCGCCGCGACGAAGACATCACAGCAGCGCTGGGCGCGTTTTTCCTGAAGCTCGCCGAGGATGGCACGGTGGCGGATGTGCGCATCGCCTATGGCGGCATGGCGGCAACGCCGAAGCGCGCCTTTGGCGTCGAAAAGGCATTGCTGGGCAGGCCCTGGACGGAAGCGACGGTCGAGGCGGCGATGGCCGCGTACGCCGGCGATTTCACCCCGCTGACCGACATGCGGGCAAGCGCCGAATACCGGGCGCTGGCGGCACGCAACCTGCTGCTGCGCTTCTTTGCCGAAACCACCGGCACCCGGGCGCCGATCCAGGTATCACGGCACGAGGCGGCATGATGAACAAGCACGCCACGCCAAACCTGAAGGCGCAAAAAATCGCCGGCGGCGTCGCCACTGACCAGCGCCATGATTCCGCGCACAAGCATGTCAGTGGCACGGCCGTTTACATCGACGACATGCCGGAACCGGCCGGCACGCTGCACGGCTGCCTTGGGCTTTCGACGGCGACGCATGCCACCATCACCAGCATGGATCTTTCGGCGGTACGCGCCGCACCCGGCGTCGTCGATGTGCTGACGGCGAGCGACGTGCCAGGCGAGAACGACATTTCGCCGACCGGCCGTCACGACGAGCCGGTGCTGGCCGACGGCAAGGTGCAATTTTTCGGTCAGCCGATCTTCTGTGTCATCGCTGAAACCCGCGAGCAGGCGCGCCGCGCGACAAGGCTGGCCAAGGTCGAATACGAGGAATTGCCGTTCGTCGCCGATATCGGCGAGCTCAATCCCGGGAAAGACAAGCTGGTCACGCCGCCGCTGACGCTGAAGCGCGGTGACGCAGCGGCTGCGATCAATGCGGCGCCGCGCCGGCTGAAGGGAAAAATGCGCATTGGCGGCCAGGAGCATTTCTATCTCGAAGGCCATATCGCCGTGGCCATCCCTGGCGAGGACCACGACGTCACCATCTATTCCTCGACCCAGCACCCGAGCGAAATCCAGCACATGGTCAGCCATGCGCTCGGTGTTCCGAGCCACGCCGTGACGGTGGAAATCCGCCGGATGGGCGGCGCTTTCGGCGGTAAGGAAACGCAAGGCAATCAGTTTGCGGCATTGGCCGCTATCGCCGCGAAGAAACATCATCGGGCCGTGAAAATCCGGCCCGACCGCGACGACGACATGATAGCCACCGGCAAACGCCACGATTTCCTCGTCGACTACGAGGTCGGCTTCGACGACGAGGGCAATATTCTGGGCGTAGATTTCATGTTCGCGGCGCGCTGCGGCTTCTCGGCCGACCTCTCCGGCCCGGTCACCGACCGCGCGCTGTTCCATTGCGACAACACCTATTTCTGGCCGGCGGTGCACGCGCAATCGGCGCCGCTTTACACCAATACGGTATCGAACACCGCCTTTCGCGGCTTCGGCGGCCCGCAAGGCATGGTCGGCGCCGAGCGCGTCATCGACGAAGTCGCGTTTGCCGTCGGCAAGGACCCGCTCGAAATCCGCAAGAAGAACTTCTACGGCACCTCAGACCGCAACATCACGCCCTACCACCAGACGGTCGAGGACAACATCATCCACCGCATAGTCGCCGAGCTGGAGGCGAGTTCCAATTATGCGAGGCGCCGCCGCACCATCGATGCTTTCAATGCCAACAGCCGCTTCATCAAGCGCGGACTGGCGCTGACGCCGGTCAAGTTCGGCATCTCGTTCACCGCCACCCATTACAACCAGGCCGGCGCGCTGGTGCATGTCTATACCGACGGTTCGGTGCATCTGAACCACGGCGGGACCGAGATGGGGCAGGGCCTCTATGTCAAGGTGGCGCAGGTTGTGGCGGAAGAGTTCCAGATCGACCTCGATCAGGTCAAGATCACCGCGACGACGACCGGCAAGGTGCCGAATACCTCGGCCACCGCCGCGTCTTCCGGCTCCGATCTCAACGGCATGGCGGCGCAGAATGCCGCCCGCCAGATCAAGGACCGGTTGACCAATTTTGCCGTCGAGAGATACCAGGTGCCGCGCGACCAGGTGCTGTTCCTGCCCAACCGCGTGCGCATCGGCAACCAGGAGATCGCCTTCGCCGATCTCGTCAGGCAGGCCTATATGGCGCGCATCCAGCTTTCGGCGGCGGGTTTCTACAAGACGCCGAAAATCCATTGGGACCGCGACAAGGGCGAGGGCCGGCCCTTCTACTATTTCGCCTATGGCGCCGCGTGCTCGGAAGTCTCTGTCGACACGCTGACCGGCGAATATATCGTCGAGCGTACCGACATCCTGCACGAAACCGGCCGCTCGCTGAACCGCGCCATCGACCTCGGCCAGATCGAGGGCGGCTTCGTCCAGGGCATGGGCTGGCTTACAACGGAGGAACTGTGGTGGGACGACAAGGGGCGGCTGCGCACCCATGCGCCATCGACCTACAAGATCCCGCTCGCGTCGGACCGGCCGAAGATCTTTAATGTGACTTTGGCCGACTGGGCGCAAGCAGGCGAGCCGACGGTGTACCGCTCCAAGGCGGTCGGCGAGCCGCCCTTTCCGCTCGCAATGTCGGTGCTGCATGCGCTGTCGGACGCAGTGGCGAGCGTTGCCGGCCACAAGATCTGCCCACGCCTCGACCCGCCGGCCACGCCGGAGCGTGTGCTGATGGCGATCGAACGGCTGAAGCGGGAAGCCAAGACCGGCACTTGAATCCCGGAAACGTGCAATTCAGGCCGAAAAACTCTATCTTTCCCGATAGGGAACACGAAATGATGAACGCGAAAGTGCAGAGCCTGAAAGCCTTTCTTGCCGGCGCCGGCCGGGTCGCCTTAGTTGAGGTGGCCGGGACAAAAGGTTCGACGCCGCGCGAGACGGGTGCCTTCATGCTCGTCTCAGGATCGGCCACTTTCGGCACGGTCGGCGGCGGCCAGCTCGAATACATGGCGATCGACAAAGCGCGGCAGATGCTTTTCTCCCCCCTTGAGGGGGAGATGGCCGCGGAGCGGCAAGAAGGGGTTGTCTCAGAAGGCACCGCCGGTGCGTCGAGCACTGCCGCAGCGACCCCACCCGGCGGCTTCGCCGCCACCCTCCCCTCAAGGGGGAGGGATACCCTCGAAATCGCGCTCGGCCCGGAGATCGGGCAGTGCTGCGGCGGCAGGGTCGAGCTGCTGATCCAGCTGGTCGGCCCCGCGCTTGAAGCCAAGCTGGTTGCGGCGGCGGAAGCCGAGGAGGCGCAGCTACCGCATGTCTACATCCTCGGCGGCGGCCATGTCGGCCAAGCGCTGGCCTCGGCGATGGCCTTGCTGCCGGTGCATATCGTCGTTGTCGAGACGCGAGCCGAGGCGCTCAAAGGCTTGCCGGAAGCAGTCGAAACCAAGCTGACGCCGATGCCTGAGGCGATGGTGCGCGAAGCCCCGGCTGGATCGGCCTTCGTCGTCGTCACCCATGACCACGCGCTGGACTTCCTGATCGTCGCCGAGGCTCTGAAACGTCGGGATGCCGCCTATGTCGGCATGATCGGCTCCAGAACCAAGAAGGCGACGTTCCGGAACTGGTTCCTGAAATCGGCGGACGGAAGCGAGGCGGAATTTGCCCGCCTCGTCTCGCCGATCGGCGGCGATGCCGTTAAGGACAAGCGCCCGCAGGTGATCGCCGCACTCGCCGTAGCCGAGATTGTGACTGCGTTGGCCGGCCATGCGGCGGCACCGTCCGCTCAATCCAAAGCCCCTCACCGCAAGGCGATGGCCGGCTGACGTTTTGGCTATTCCTTCTCCTGCGTGTGCGCCTCAAGGAACCACAGCAATTTGTCGAGCGAGCGTGAATAGGCGGTGAAAATGTCGGCGGTGTCGGCATCGCCCGCGCCAGCCGCCTCGTCGATCGCCGCGCGTGCCCGCTTGGCGGTTGCGGCATAGCGGTCGATCAGCGCCGCCAGATGATCCCGGGTCTTGTGGATGTCGGTCGGATAGGCCTCGAGCATAGTCGCCTTCGACACCTCTTGCGATGTGCCGAGCGCCGTCCCGCCGAGTTGTACGGCGCGCTCGGCAATGGTGTCGACATGGCCGTCGATCTCCTCGCGGAACGTGTCGAGCATCTCGTGGATGGCGATGAATTGCGGTCCCTTGACGTTCCAGTGCGCCTGCTTGGTGATCAAGGCCAGATCGATGGCGTCGGCAAGGCGGGCATTGAGAAGATCGATACACTCTTTCTTGGCATTGGATTGCAGGTCGTTGCGGGTGGCGATGGCATCCATGATCGGCTCCTGTGGCGGTTGCGTCCGCTTGGTTTGAAAAAGGGCGAAGTTTGTGGAAGGTCAATCGAACATGCGCGCAGACGCCCTCATCGCCGCGCGGCACAGCATCCCAAAACGGCGATCTCCGACTTTCGTTCCGCTCGTCGTTTACGCCGGCCTTTTCAAGCCCAGATGGTCGCGCAGCGTGCTGCCTTCATAATCCGTACGGAACAGCCCGCGCCGCTGCAGCTCCGGCACGACTAGTGTGGCAAAGGCATCGAATTGGCCGGGAAAATAGGATGGCATGACGTTGAAACCGTCTGCCGCGCCGCCCTCGAAGCGTGCCTCGAGCTCGTCGGCGATCTGGGCGGGCGTTCCGACGACGCGCCAATGGCCGCGCGCGCCGGCGAAATGACGGGCAAGCTGGCGAATGGACAGCTTGTCGCGGCGTGATTGCTCGATGACGAGCGCCTGCCGGCTCTGCATGCCTTCGCTGGCCGGCAGTTCGGGCAGCGGTCCGTCGATGGGATAGCGCGCGAGATCGGATATGCTGAGATAGCTGGAAAGCAGCGCGACACCGACATCGTCCGGTATCAGCTCCTGCAGCTCATCATGTTTTGCCCGGGCTTCCGCTTCGCTTGCCGCGACGACCGGCGCGACGCCGGGCATGATCTTGACGTCCTCCGGCTCGCGCCCATGGGCCGCCAGCCGTCCCTTGAGGTCGTCGTAGAAGGCCTTTGCCTCCTCGAATGTTTGCGCCGCAGTGAACACCACATCGGCGGTCCGGGCGGCGAGATCGCGGCCCTCATCCGACGCTCCCGCCTGGACCATAACCGGTGCACCTTGTGGCGAGCGCGGCAGATCGAGCGGGTCACGCGCCGAAAAACTTCTGCCTTCGTGTCCACCCTGGCCTTGCCAAAGGCCAGCAACCACGGCAGCGAATTCGCGCGCGCGTTCGTAGCGGTCCGCATGTGGGCGCAGTCCGGTCGAGGCGAAATTGGCGGCCTCGATCTGGCTGGCCGAAGTGACAAGGTTCCAGCCGGCTCGACCGCCGCTCAGATGGTCGAGCGACAGGAAGGTTCGCGCCAGCCCGTAAGGCTCGTTATAGCTCGTCGACGCCGTTGAGACGAGGCCGATGCGCTCCGTCTGCACCGCGAGCGCCGCAAGCAGGCTGATCGGCTCGAAGCCGATCGAGCGCGACGTTTGGCTGGCGATGTTGACATTGGCCTCGCGCACGCCGGCGGCGTCCTCGCAGAAGATCATGTCGAACTTTGCCGCTTCCGCCGTCCGCGCCAGCTGGATGTAATGATCGATGTCGATACCGGCCGTCGCATGCGCCTGCGGATGGCGCCAGGCGGCGATGTGGTGGCCTGTCGCCCACAGGAAGGCGCCGAGCTTCATCTGGCCCCGACCGGCGCTCATTGCCGATCCTCCCCTGCAAGCCCGAGATGGGCGCGCAGTGTCGTCGCGCTGTAGCCGGACCGGACAAGGCCGCGGCGGCGAAGCTCCGGCAGCACGAGACCGACGAAAGCGTCGAGCGCCGATGTGAACGGCATGGCGATGTTGAAACCGTCGCAGGCTTTCGAGCGAAAGCACCCTTCGAGCCTGTCCGCAAACAGGTCCGGCGCGGCGGTTGTTTCGGCGCTGCCGGTAACGTTCATCAGCACTTTCAGCGCCTCCGGCCTGCGCCCGAAAGTAAGCGCACGGCGCTTCAGATCGCCCGACTTGGCCGGCTCGATCGATGGCTCATCCAGCAGGACGACATCGGCGGTGCGGGCGGCGATATCCATGGCGGGCTCGGACAGGCCGGACATGACCAGCACCGGCGTGTCCTGCGGCGACCGCGCCACGTTGAGCGGCCCGCGCACGGAAAAATATTCGCCCTTGTGGTCGAGAAGGTGCATCTTCTCGGGATCGAAGAAGCGGCCGCCAACTTTGTCGAACAGCAGCGCGTCTGCGTCCCAGCCTTTCCACAAACCTTGCACGATGCCGATGAATTCCTCTGCGCGCAGGCGGAAATCGTCGCCGGAAAACCCTTCCGGCCGGCTGAAATTAGCCGCCTCGCGCGGTTCGGGCATCATGCTCGCGTTCCAGCCGGCGCGACCATGGCTGATAATATCGAGCGAGGCGAAACGACGCGCGAGATTGTAGGGCTGGTGGGCGACCGTCGACGCTGCCGCGACGAGGCCGATCCTGCTTGTCACCGTAGCCAGCGCTGCCAGCAAGGTCGTCGCTTCGAAGCGCATTTGCCGGTTCGGCCCACCTGCAACTGGCGCGGAATCGCCGAGCAACACCACGTCCAGGCCGGCCGCTTCGGCTTCTTGCACGAACCGCGCCAGCAGACTGAAGTCCGGGCCGGCGCCGGGCGGATGGGAAGGGGCGGCTTCCGGAGACAGTGAAACGGCCAGACACATTGTGGCGCCGTCGGCCATCGCTTTTCCCTGTTGAGCGAGATTCCTTGGGAATTATCTCGTCGGCTGGACGGAAAGCAACCGGCCAGCCGGCGATCATTTGCCGACCAGAATATCCCGGATCAGCCGCTGGCAGCGCTCGGCCATGAAATCGAGCAGCAGCCGCACCTTCGGATCCTGCAGCTTTTTGTGTGGGTAGACGGCGGCAAACTGCACCGGCGTCGGCGGTGTGTTGCTCAGGATCACCTTCAGCCGCTGGTCGCGGATAAACGGCTCGACCTCGAAGCGCGGTTTGTTGATGATGCCGCGGCCGGACAGCGCCCAGCCGGTCAGCACGTCGCCATCATCAGTATCGTAAGGGCCGTGCACCTCGAACTTTTGCGGGCCGTTCGGCGTCTGCAGCGTCCAGACATATTCACGCGCGCCGGAATAGCGCAGCATCAGGCAATCGTGCTTCTTGCCGATCAGTTCCTGCGGCTCTCTCGGTTCGCCGCGCGCCTCCAGATATTGTGGGGCCGCCACCAGCACGCGCTCGCATTCCATGATGCCGCGCATCCTCAGGCTGGAATCCTCGATGATGCCCAGCCGGAACGCAACGTCGATGCCTTCTTTCATGATGTCGACATTGTGGTCGGAAAGCCGGAGCCGCACCTCGATATCGGGGTACCTGTCGTGGAAATCCGGGATGCCGGATGCTACCAGCCGCCGCCCGAGGCCGAGCGGCGCTGTCACCTTTATGGTGCCGCGCGGCTGGCCGGATAACGCGCTGACTGCCGCTTCCGCCTCGGTGACCGCATCCAGCACCTGCTTGGCGCCGGAGTAGAACACCGTGCCGTGCTCGGTCGGCATCAACTGCCGCGTCGTACGGTTGAACAGCCTGACGCCCAGGTGCTTCTCGAGCTCCTTGATTCGGTTGGAAGCGACCGCCGGCGAAATGCGCATGTCGCGCCCAGCCGCCGACAAATTGCCGAGCTCGACGACACGGACGAAAACGGCGATGTTATCGAGATAGGCCATGCGGCTTTCGTGGCTCTCATGTGGGGTGCGTATGATCAGCCTAGTATTTTCCAATTTTTTTTGAAAGTCATCGTGCGTCTCGGCCCTTTCCGTTTGCGCTCCAACCCGTAAAGTCAGCCGATCGGCAGGGACGATTTTTCATGATGGATTTCGCGATATTCTGGGATTGGCTGAGTTTCGCCGTGCGCTGGCTGCACGTCGTCACCGGCATCGCCTGGATTGGATCGTCCTTTTATTTCGTCGCGCTCGACCTCGGGCTGCGCCAGCGTCCGGGCCTGCCTGCCGGAGCCTTCGGCGAGGAATGGCAGGTGCATGGCGGCGGCTTCTACCACGTGCAGAAATATCTGGTGGCGCCGGCCGAAATGCCCGAGCACCTGACCTGGTTCAAATGGGAATCCTACGCCACCTGGCTGTCGGGCTTCGCCATGCTGTGCGTCGTCTATTATGCCGGGGCGGACCTGTTCCTGATCGATCCGAATGTGCTTGCCATGTCGGTGCCTGCAGGCATCTTGCTGTCGCTGGCGACGATCGGCGTAGGCTGGGTGGTCTATGATCTCTTGTGCCGTTCGCCGCTTGGCAACAGCGACACCGGCCTGATGCTGGTGCTCTACGGCGTGCTGGTGTTCATCGCCTGGGGCCTGACCCACCTGTTCACCGGCCGCGCCGCTTTCCTGCATCTCGGCGCCATCACCGCGACGATCATGTCGGCCAACGTTTTCATGGTCATCATCCCCAACCAGAAGATCGTCGTCGCCGACCTGATCGCCGGCCGTAAGCCCGATCCGAAATACGGCAAGATCGCCAAACAGCGCTCGCTGCACAACAACTACCTGACGCTGCCGGTTTTGTTCCTGATGCTGTCGAACCATTATCCGCTGGCGTTCGGCACAGAGTTCAACTGGGTCATTGCCTCGCTGGTGTTCATCATCGGCGTGCTGATCCGGCACTATTTCAACACCAGGCATGCGCGCAAAGGCAATCCGACCTGGATCTGGCTGGCCGCCGCCGTCCTGTTCGTCGTCATCATCTGGCTGTCGACGGCACCGAAGCTGCTGACAGGCGAGGTCAAAACGTCCTCGGCGGCACAGGTCTACGTCGCCTCGGCGCATTTTCCCGCCGTGCGTGATACGGTGCTTGGCCGCTGTTCGATGTGCCATGCGGCGGAGCCGTCCTACGAGGGCATTTACCACGCGCCTAAGGGCGTGATGCTCGATACCGATGCCGGCATCGCCGAGCACGCCGGCGAGATCTACCTGCAGGCCGGACGCAGCCACGCCATGCCGCCCGCCAACGTCACCCAGATCACCGACAAGGAACGGGCACTGCTGGTAGCCTGGTTCGAAGGCGCGGGGAAATAGCATGACCAGCACGCTCCTGCGCGGCCGCACGCTGTCGTTTTTGCGCTGGCCAGAAACTATCGACGACCATTCCGCCTGGCGCTACGAGCAAGATGGCGGCTTGCTGATGCGCGACGGAAGGATCGTTGCCGCTGGCGCCTATGCCGAAGTCGAGAGAAAGGCGGGCGAGGGAACAAAAAAGATCGACCATAGGCCACATCTGCTGCTGCCCGGGTTCATCGATGCGCACGCGCATTTTCCGCAGATGCAGGTCATCGCTTCCTTCGGCGCCGAGCTGCTCGACTGGCTGAACACCTACACCTTTCCGGAAGAGACCAAATTCCAGAACGCCCAGCATGGCCGCCGTATCGCCAGGCTGTTCCTGGATGAAGTGTTGCGCCACGGCACGACGACTGTCGCAGCCTATTGCTCGGTGCACAAGGAATCTGCCGAAGCGTTCTTTGCCGAGTCGCATGACCGCAACATGCTCAATATCGCCGGCAAGGTGATGATGGACCGCAATGCGCCGGAAGGCGTGCTCGACACGCCGCGATCGGGTTATGACGACAGCAAGGCGTTGATCGAGGAGTGGCACGGCAAGGGGCGCCAGCACTATGCCATCACCCCGCGCTTCGCCATCACCTCGTCGCCCGAGCAATTGGAGATGGCAGGCGCGCTCTGCCGCGAATATCCTGATCTGCACATGCAGACGCATTTGTCGGAAAACCATGCCGAGATCGCCTTCACGCAGCAGCTTCATCCGCAGGCGCGCGACTATACCGATGTCTATGAGCATTACGGGCTGCTCCGCCGCAGAAGCTTGTTCGGCCATTGCATCCATCTCTCGGAACGCGAGGCGGACGCACTTTCCGATAGCGGCTCGGTGGCGGTGTTCTGCCCGACCTCCAACCTGTTTCTCGGCTCGGGCCTTTTCGATTATCAGCGCTATCGCCGCCGCGAGAAGCCGCTTCGCATCGCCGCCGCCACCGATGTCGGCGGTGGCACCAACTATTCGATGCTGCGCACCATGGACGAGGGCTACAAGGTGATCGCGCTGAACGGCGAGAAGCTCAATCCGTTCCAGTCGTTCTGGCAATTGACCCGCGGCAATGCCGAGGCGCTGTCGCTTGCGGAAAAGATCGGCACCCTCGAGGAAGGCAGCGACGCAGATATCGTCGTGCTCGACGCCCGCGCCACGCCGGCGATGCGGCTGCGGGTGGAGACGGCGGACACGCTCGCCGAGGAATTGTTTCTGCTGCAGACGCTCGGCGACGACCGCGCCGTGCGCGAGGTCTATGTCGCCGGCCGCGCGGCCAAGACGGACATGGCGGTTTAGCTGTCGCATGCGACCGGCTTGACCGTGCGGCAGCCATCCGGCAAAGCGTGCGGCGAAGTTGACAGGGGAACGACATGGCCGTTGCGGACGACATCGCTCTGATCACGAAACAGGAAGCCACGCTTGTCTTTTCGGGCTTCGATGAAGCCGTCGCTTTCGAGATCGGCTCGGCGATCCGCGACCGGGCTCTCAAGGAAAACCTGCCGATCATCGTCGATATCAGAACCTTCGACCGGCCGCTGTTCTATGCGGCGATGCCCGGCTCGAACGCTTCCAATCCGGATTGGGCGCGGCGCAAGATCAACGTGGTGCGGCGGTTCCTGAAAAGCACCTACCGCATGGTGCTGGAGCAGCAGCGCCCCGACCGCAGCTTCAAGCCAGGCGAGGGACTGGATATTGCCGACTACGTGCTGGCCGGCGGCGGCTTTCCCATCTCTGTCAAGGGCGCCGGCGTCATCGGCGTGATCGCCGTCTCCGGCCTGCCGGAGCGTGAGGACCATGGCGTGGTCGTCGATGCGCTGTGTGAGCATCTCCGCATCGACGCGCGCGAGCTGGCATTGCCGGCGGAAGCAAAATGACAGAGGTAGACCCCAAGTCCTTTCTCATTTCGATCTTCAACGCCGCCGTTGCCGCCGCCGATCCCCAGAGGACGATCAAGGATCATCTGCCGGCAAGGCCGAAGGGCCGCACGATCGTCATCGGTGCAGGAAAAGGCTCGGCGCAGATGGCGGCGGCTTTCGAGAAGGTGTGGGACGGGCCGATCGAAGGGCTGGTCGTCACCCGCTACGGCTATGGCGCGGCCTGCCGGCGCATCGAGATCATCGAGGCGGCGCATCCGGTGCCGGATGCCGCGGGGCTCGCAGCTTCCCGGCGGCTGCTCGAAAAAGTCCAGGGACTGACTGCGGACGACCTCGTCGTGGCGCTCATTTCGGGCGGCGGCTCGGCGCTGCTGCCGTCACCTGCCGAAGGCCTGACGCTGGCCGACGAGATCGCCGTCAGCGAGGCGCTGCTCGCCTCCGGCGCGCCGATCGCCGCGATGAACACCATCCGCAAACATCTTTCCACGATCAAGGGCGGCAGGCTGGCGGCCGCCGCATATCCAGCCAAGGTGGTCTCGCTGGTTGTTTCTGACATTCCGGGCGACGATCCGGCTCTGGTCGCTTCTGGTCCGACCGTACCGGATATAGGCAGTCGTAAGGACGCATTGGCCTCGATTGCTGCCTATGGCATGAACCTGCCGGTTTCGGTCATGGCGCATATCAATTCGCCGGCGGCCGATGCGCCACGTCCGGACGACCCGCGTTTTATCCGCAACGAGGTGCATCTGATCGCTTCCGCCGGCGTCTCGCTGGAAGCCGCAGCGGCCGAAGCGAAGCGCCAAGGCATTCAGGCGGTCATTCTCTCCGATTCCATCGAAGGCGAGGCGCGTGAGGTCGGCGGCGTCCACGCCGCGATCGCGCGCGAAGTGGCGACGCGCAACCGGCCGTTTGCAAAACCGGTTCTGATCCTGTCCGGCGGCGAGACGACGGTGACCTTGCGCGCAAAAGGCAAAGGCGGTCGCAACTCGGAATTCCTGCTCGCCTTCGCCATCGGCATCAGCGGCATGGCGGGCGTCCACGCACTGGCCGCCGACACCGACGGCATAGACGGTTCGGAAGACAATGCCGGCGCCTTCGCTGACGGCTCGACGGTGTCGCGGATGCGTAAGGCGGGCGTCGATGCCAAGGCCATGCTTGCCGGCAACAACGCCTGGACGGCATTCAATGCCGTAGACGACCTTTTCGTATCCGGTCCGACCGGCACAAACGTCAACGATTTCCGGGCGATATTGATCAAATAGCTCAGGCGGCCATCAGCTTTTTCACCGCTCTCATATCCTGCAGGAACCGGTCGCGTTCTGCCTGCTTATCCGCCGGCTCGCGAATGCGCAGGATGAAGGACGGGTGGATGGTGACGAAGACACGCAAGCCATCGTCGCGCTCCACCACCGCCCCGCGCATCTTCATGATCGGCACCACCTTGCCGAGCAGCGCCTGCGCCGCCGTTGCGCCGAGCGCTACCGCCAGATTGGGCTTGATCAGATCGATCTCCTTGTCGAGCCACCAGCGGCAAGCCTGCACCTCGCCGGCGTTGGGCTTCGAGTGGATGCGCCGCTTGCCGCGCGGCTCGAACTTGAAATGCTTGACGGCGTTGGTGACGTAGACTTTCAGCCGATCGACGCCCGCATCGTCCAAGATCGCGTCGAACACCTTGCCGGCCGGGCCGACGAAAGGCTTGCCCGCCAGATCCTCCTGGTCGCCCGGCTGTTCGCCAACGAAGATCACCTTGGCTTTATCAGGGCCTTCACCGAACACGGTCTGCGTGGCGTCGTGCCATAGCGGACAGCGGCGGCAGATCTTGGCCGTTTCGCGCAGTTCAGGAATCGTTCTGGCGTCGATTTCTGTCGTTTCCGGAGACTTGCTTGCAGGCAAGCTTCTTGCCTGCACCTTTGCATGGTCCGGCGTCGGGGTTGTCTGCATCCTGGCGATCATGACTAAAGGCGGCCTTGTTCGCTCCTGCAATCAGACACGCAATGAGCAAAGCCCGCCGAAGGTTCCGCTGAAATTATTCCGCATGGGCCTTCGACGGCGGATGGCCGACGATGTGATGCCCTACACCTCGTGCAGATAGAGGTGATAATCCAGTTCGCTGACCGTGCGCGCGACGCGCAGATATTCCGACTGCTTGATTGCCACGAACGTCCGGTGCAGGTCTTCGCCCAATGCGCCCTTGAGGAAACTCGACGCCCTTGCCGCCTCGATCGCGGCACGCCAGTCGACCGGCATCGTCGTGCGCGTGATAGCCGATTCGTAGCCATTGCCTGTGGTTTCGGGACCGGGGTCGAGGCCTTCGTCAAGGCCTTTGACGATGCCTGCCAGCACCGTTGCTGCCACCAGGTAAGGATTCGCGTCGACGCCCGACGGCCGGTGTTCGATGCGCCGGTTCTTGGTATCGCCGGCCGGCACACGCAGTGCCACCGAACGGTTGTTGACGCCCCAGGTCGGCGCCACCGGCGCATAGGATTGCGAGACGAAGCGCCGCCACGAGTTGGCGTGCGGCGCAAAGACCAGCATCGATTCCGCCATCGTCTGGATCAGTCCGCCGAGGCCGCGCAGCAGCGGCAGCGACCAGCTTTCACCGCCCGTTTCGGCAAAGACATTCTTGCCGGCATCGTCCAGCAGCGATACATGAAAATGCATGCCCGAGCCGGCATATTTCTCGATCGGCTTGGCCATGAAGCAAGCGGTGACACCATGACGGCGCGCCTGCGCCCGCACCAGACGCTTGAGCATGACGAGATCGTCAGCCGCCCGCATCACATCCTTGCGGTAGTTGAGCGTCAATTCGTACTGGCCCGGCGCATATTCGGAAATGACCGTCTCGGCCGGGATGCCTTGCACCTTGGCTGCAGCATAGATGTCGGAAAACAGCGGCTCCATGCCGTGCAGATGATCGACGGAATAGACCTCCGTCTTGGCCGAGCGGCGTCCGTCGAGCACCGCGTGCGCCGGCTGCACCTTGCCTTCGGCATCGCGCTCGTTGGCGAGCAGGAAGAATTCGAGCTCGAAGGCGCCGGCCGGATGCAGGCCCTTGGCCGCAAGGATATCTACCTGGCGGGCGAGCGCCAACCGCGGGTCGGACGACATTGGCTGGCCGTCGAGATGGTACATCGCCATCAGCACCTGGCCGCGCGGCGGCTGGGTGCCGAACAGCGGCACCAGCGTGCCAGGGATCGGCCATGCCCGGAGATCGCCGTCGCCAGTCGTCCAGATCAGCCCGGTCTCGTGCACATCCTCGCCGGTGATATCGAGGCCGAGGATCGAGATCGGCATGTGCCGGCCGTTCTCGAAGATGCTCATCAGTTCGTGCCGGCGCACGATCTTGCCGCGCCCGACACCGTTGGCGTCGGTCAGCACGATATCCAAGGCTTCGATCTCGGGATGGGCCTCGAGAAAGGCTCGCGCCTCTGCGGGCGTGGAACCCGAAGGTGACGTCACGATGGAACTCAAATCTGGCTTGCGTGCTTCTCTCATGTCGCAAGCTTGTCTCACGCCGTGAGCCTGGCCGCAACCGCCGCGAAGGCGGTGATCAGCCGGTTCACCTGGGCCGCACTCGTGGCCGGGGAGATCAGCATCATGTTGTGGAACGGCGCGATCAACACGCCGCGATTGACCAGCGCGACATGGATCGCCGCTTCGAGTTCGGGCGCATGGGCTGCTTCCGCTTGGCCGCCATTCCTCAGCGGGCCGGGCGCGCAGATGAACTCGACGCGGGCGCCGACACGTGAGACATGCCAGGGCAGCCGGTAGCGGTCGATGACGGCGGTCAGTCCGGCGTCGAGCCGCCGCGCCAGATGATCCATATGGCCGTAGGCCTCGTCGGTCATCACCTCTTCCAATGTGGCGCGCATCGCCGCGAATTGCAGCGGATTGCCCGACAGTGTCGTCCCCATGCCTGAATAGCCCGGTTCCTTCACCCTGTTATAGGCGGCATAGCGGGTCGCGACGTCCTCGCTCATCCCCCACACACTGGCCGGCACGCCGCCGGCGATCGGCTTGCCGAGCACGAACAGATCAGGCTCCAGCCCGAATTTTCTCGTATAGCCGCCGGGACCGGTCGAGGTGGTATGCGTCTCGTCGATTAGCAGCAGCGTGCCGGTCGCACGAGTAAGACGCCGCAACCCATCATGAAAGCCGGCTTCGGGCAGCACCATGCAGGAGTTGGTCAGCACCGGCTCGGTGATGACGCAGGCGACATCGTTGCCCCGGAGTGCCGCGTCGAGCGCCGGCAGATCGTTGAACTCGACGACATCAGTTGCCCGTGTCAGGTCGCGGAACTCGCCGGCCAATCCCGGCCGGTTGACCGGTCTGCCGTCGATCAGCCGCACCATAGTCTCGTCGACCGAGCCGTGATAGCAGCCGTTGAAGACCAGAATCTTCTCGCGGCTGGTGACGGCGCGGGCAACGCGTAACGCAAAGCGGTTGGCGTCGGTCGCCGTCGTTGCGATCTGCCAGAAAGGCAGGCCGAACCGCTGTTTCAGCAGCGGCCCGATGGCCAGTGCGTCTTCGCTGGGCAGCATATAGGTCAGGCCGCGTCCGGCCTGCCGGCGGATGGCGCGGGCGACCGGCGGCGGCGAATGGCCGAACATCGAGCCGGTGTCGCCAAGACAGAAATCGTCCAGTCGGTTGCCGTCGATGTCGGTGATCGTGGCGCCCCTGGCGCTGTCGACCAGAATCGGGAAAGGCGTCGGCCAGTCATTCATCCAGTGCATCGGCACGCCGCCGAAGAAGCCGGGCAAGCCATTGCCGATTATGGCCATCGATTTCGGCCGCGCCTGGCGGAAGACTTCTGCCTCGATCTCGTACAACTCGGCGATCCGGGCCGGGCCGATGCCGCCGATGGAAGTCTTTGCATGGTCGATGACGTTCATGGCGGCCCCTCTCAATCGCAGTTTAGACAATCGGCATCCGCCACCGCAATTGGCCGGGCGGCTGCCCTGTGTTGGGTCAGCGGTCATTTAAATGGAAACAGGCGCTTGACCGCGAGCCGCCTTCGGGCGCCAATGGTACTTCGGCCGGAGGGGACAAGATGGTGCGGGCGATCGTCTGCGCAGCAACGCTGCTGTCGTCGGTTGGTGCGGCTCTGGCGTCGGGCGGCATCTGGTGTTCCGTCGAGGATGCAGCCGTCAAATTTCAGGTCGGTGCCGGGGTCACCAGAGGCATGGGCGGGCCGACCTTCAATTTTAGCGGCGAGCTCGAAATTCTGGGCAGGCCGGCTGCCGACAGTCTGCGCAAGACGGTGTTCGGGGATCAGAACCTCACGCAATATTGGCTCGACAACAAGGAACTGCGGCTGCTTGTCTACCACGAACGGCAGGTCGAAAACGCCTATGGCTATGTCGAACTGGCGATCCTGACCAAGGCCAGCGACGAAGGCGTCTATGACGGCCGCTACTTGCTCTCAATCTATGATGTTACGGCTGATGCCGAAAAGGACGGCAAACCGGATGAATTGACCGGCAAAGTATCTTGCGGAGCCGAGTAAGTAACAGGCTACGCCGAAATATCGATGACGCCGCAGTCACCCGCGGCGCTGCCAAAGGCGACGCGGCGCTCTTGCCTGTCCCACATCATCGAGGTGACGGCGCCCTTGCCCGGCCGGCGCAACAGCACTTCCCTGGCGTCGGCGAAGCGCACCGCCATCACCATGCCGTCATCATAGCCGACAGCAACGACGTCCTGGCTCGGGTGACAGGCGACGGAGGTGACCATCGCATTGCCGCGCGTGCCGAGTTCCAGCGGCGCCTTGCCCATCGGCCCGTCCTTGCCCGAAAACGGCCAGACGATCGCCGCCGGCGCGCCGGAACTCGCCAGCCATTTGCCCTTGGCGCTCCACGACAGGCTTTTGACCTTGCCGGGGTAGCCGGACATCCGCATGTGCTTGCCGTCGGCAAGCTTCCAGCCATGCAGCGCGTTTTCCTGCATGGTGGTGACGACGAAGCCGCCGTCCGGCGAGAAGGTGATGCCGGTGTGGGCACCGGCCCATTCGAGTTCGACCGGCTTGCCGTCGGCGGCCGGGAAATGCAGCGTCGCGCCATTGTAGCGGGCAACGCCGAAGCGCATGCCCTTGGGCGAGAAGGCCAGCCCCTCGACCGAGCGCGGATGCGAGAATTCCCTGGTTTTGCCGTCGGCAAAGCGCACATAGGCAATCTTGCCCGAAGCATAGGCAACAGCGCCTTGCGGCCCGGCGGCGACGCTGGTGATCCATTTTTTGCCTGCGGTCGCCAATTCCGCGGTATTGCCGCCAGCGGTCACGCCAAAGATCCTGCCGTCCTCACCACCGGTGATCAGCCGGTCGTTCGCCGCATCATGGAAGGCGGCGAGCATCCCGTCATTGGCCTGCACCGTCTTGTGGCCGTGGTCGAGCCGATGGATTGTGCCGTCAGCCAGCGCAAAGTGCGGCACGTCGCCGAGGAACACGGCGGCGAGGCAGTGGCCTTCGAGATCGAGCGGGGCGACTGTGGGCATGAGAGATAGTTCCGTCCGAGGTTTCTGCTACCTCACCCTTAAGGGGTTGAGCTGCCCGTCTCAACCCGTGCTTCGGATCGTCGTGAGTAGAGAGCGCCAGCGTTGCGGCTGCCCCTCCTCCCACAAGGGGGAAAAGGAAGAAGGTAGCTAAATCAAGCGGCCTGGCAGGCCTCGAAGCTTGTCTTCAGCCGCTCGGCATCGAGTTCGCGTCCGATGAACACCAGCCGGCTCTCGTGTTTCTCGCCGTCCTTCCAGGCGCGCTGGTGGTCGCCCTCGATGATCATGTGCACGCCCTGGATGACATAGCGCTCGTCATCGCCTTTCAGCGCGATGATCCCTTTCAGCCGCAGGATGTTCGGGCCTTCCATCTGGGTGACCTTCTCGATCCACGGGAAGAACTTTTTCGGGTCCATCTCGCCACCGCGCAGCGACACCGACTGCACGGTCACGTCATGGATGTCGGAAGGGTGCGCATGATGATGGCCGTCATGATCGTGGTGATCATGGCCGTCGTGATCATGGTGGTGGTGGTCATGATCATGATCATGATGGTCGTGATCGTCATGCGCCTCGAGGAAGTGCGGATCGTTCTCCAGCGCTCGGGACAGGTCGAACGCACCGCGATCCAGCACCTCGGACAGCGCCACGCTGGCGCGCGTGGTGCGATGGATGCGTGCCGCCGGGTTGATGGCGCGGATCGTTGCCTCAACCTTGCTCAGCTCTTCGGGGGTGACGAGATCGGTCTTGTTGAGCACGACGACGTCGGCAAAGGCGATCTGGTCCTCGGCCTCGCGGGAATCCTTGAGGCGCAGCGGCAGGTGCTTGGCGTCGACCAGCGCCACCACCGCATCGAGCCTGGTCTTGGAACGCACGTCGTCGTCCATGAAGAAGGTTTGTGCTACCGGCACGGGATCGGCGAGGCCTGTGGTCTCGACGACGATGGCGTCGAAGCGGCCGGGCCGGCGCATCAGGCCTTCGACGACGCGGATCAGGTCGCCGCGCACGGTGCAGCAGACGCAGCCATTGTTCATCTCGTAGATTTCCTCGTCGGATTCCACGATCAGCTCGTTGTCGATGCCGATCTCGCCGAATTCATTGACGATGACCGCGTAGCGCTTGCCATGGTTTTCCGAAAGGATGCGGTTGAGCAGTGTCGTCTTGCCGGCGCCAAGATAGCCGGTGAGGACGGTTACGGGGATCTGCGTCTGTGCGTCGCTCATATTGTGCCTCGAATAGGGATTGTCGGCTCCATATAGGATGTGTGCTCGGCTTTTGCACCAGCCAAACCGGTGGACCAAAGAGAGGCTGGTATTGCCGAACTTTCCTCACATTGCCGAACTTTCATTGGCGCGGGTTGGCGGTGGGCTTAGATAGGCAAAAGGTCATTTCACGAGGGCTGTTCGCATTGAAGAGACGCCAGATGTCCGACAAGTCCTTGCCACTAAGCCGTCGGCAGGCGCTCCGTCTCGTTGCGGTTACCGCTGGCGGCATATTCCTGCCCGCCGGTGCAAGGGCCGGGAAGGTTTCGCCCTATGCCGGGCTTACCTTGTTCGAAGCCGGTGCCGGCGTCTGCGCCATCACGCCCGAGGTCACCGAAGGGCCGTTCTATTTCGACCCGAAGCTCGAACGCGCCGATATCACCGAGGGCAAGAAGGGCATCGCCCTCAATGTGCGGCTGCAAATCGTCGACGCCGCCTGCCGGTCGCTTCCCGGCGCACGCGTCGACATCTGGCATTGCGACGCCCAGGGCGCCTATTCCGGCTATCCCGGACAGGGCGACGGGCAGGATATCGACACGTCCGGCCAGAGCTTTCTGCGGGGCTGGCAGAGAACCGATGAAAGCGGCATCGCTTCTTTCGCCACCATCTATCCCGGCTGGTATCGCGGCCGCACCACCCACATCCATTTCAAGATCTTCCCCGATGACCACTCGGTAATGACCGGCCAGATGTTCTTCCCCGACAGCCTCAGCGAGCAGATATTCGCCACCGTCGCGCCCTATAAAGATCGCCCGGGCAAACGCGATACATCGAACGCGCGGGACGGCATTGCGCGGCAGGCCGGGCTGCTGTCGCAGGCAGCGCTGCGGGAAATGGCGGACGCCTTTCAGGCCTTGATGGTGGTCGCGGTGAAGGCCGGTTGAGAGCGCCTCGTCACGTTCCCATCCAGCCATTGCGGAAAGTCGTTTGTCATCTAACTGAAATAAACATCTGGCATTAGCCACGGCGAACACCGCGAAGCTTGCCGGCAAAGCTATTTTCCGAGCCGGAATGTTTTCGATCGTCATTGCCAACCGGCGGCCTGCTTCCATGCTGTCCGCTCCGGTTCGGCCGAGGAGGGATGAGCATGGCCAAGGCGGACAAGACTGCAACAATGAGCCGGCTGCATTCGGCGGCGCGGCTGGCGCGCACGGCGCTCGCCGCCCGGCTTCTGGCGCATGGTTTCTATGCCGGCCAGGACCAGATCATGCTGGCGCTCGACCGCGAGGACGGGCAGACGCCCGGCAACCTTGCCGGCCGCCTCGGCGTGCGTCCGCCGACCATCACCAAGACCATCAACCGGCTGCAGGCGCAGGGTTTTCTGGAAAAGCGCGCCTCTTCCGCCGATGCCCGCCAGGCGCATATTTTCCTCACCGACACCGGCCGCGAAATCATCCACGCCATCGAGAAGTCGGTGAAGAAGACCGAAAAGCAGGCATTGAAGGGTCTCGACAAGAAGGATCAGAAAGCGCTGTTCAAGCTGCTTGCCCGCGTCGAGGCGAACCTGTCGAACGGCGAAATGGTGCTCCCGGATGACGAACTGGATATCGAAGACAAGATGCTTGAATAGCTCACGCGTTCGCCGCTGACGGCCGCCGCGTCAGTGCCGACCAGCGTCCCGGTGTGACGCCGAACGCCTTCTTGAAATGCCGATTGAAATGGCTTTGATCACTGAAGCCGGCTGCGATGGCGATTTGCGCCAGCGGCTCGTCGGCTTCGATCATCCGACGGGCTCGCTGAAGCCGGCGCATCAACAGGAACCGGTGCGGGCTGGTCGAGAAGGTCGCGCGAAAATGCCGCGACAGGGCATAACGGTCCAATCCGGTTATCGCCTCCAATTCGTCTGAACGTACAATCCGCGCGACATTTTCCTCCAGGTAGCCGCGCGCCAGGTTGGCGGCGCGCCACGCCGTTTTCGCTACCGGTTTCGCCGGCTGACCGGCGTGCCGGGCCAGGCTTTGCATAAGCTGCGTCATGAAATCGACGACAAATAGGTCGTCCAGTTGCTGATCCAGCGGCCCGAGCGCCGAAAGCAGCGTCGCGCGGAGATCGCGGTCTGTCACCACGGCATTCCTCACGAACGGCAGTGATCCGCCGCCGAGACAGTCGAGCATCAGGGACGGCTCCAAATAGAGCATTCTGTATCGCAAGCCGTCTTCGGTGCCGGCACCGCCATCGTGCAGTTCGTCTGGATGAAGGATAATGATCTGGCCAGGCAGGCTCTGATGCATTTGGCCGCGATAGCTGAAGCGCTGCACGCCATAAAGCGTCACCCCGATCGCATAGGTGTCGTGGCGATGGAGATCGAAGGCGTTGCCGTGGAACCGGGCCTCGATGCGTTCCATGCCGGCAGCACGGGGTGCCGGTACGATGCAGTTTTCGGCTGCATCCACGCACAAACGTCCAAGACCCTGAAAGGCTTCCCCGTCTAGGTCGTGCGGCATCGCTTTTCTCGCAGCCTCGGATTGGCCCCTTTCGGATTGGAACTGTCGCATGTTCGATACGAAATTTGCAATCGTGCTCAAGGATGATCTTCCCGTCTGGCAAAAGCTCAATGTCACCGCCTTTCTGACCAGCGGCATCGTCGCGCAATTTCCCGACATTATCGGCGACCCCTACCGTGATCGCGCCGGCAATATCTACAACCCGCTGTCGATCCAGCCGGTCATCGTGCTTTCGGCGGACGGCCAGACGCTCGGCGCGATCCAGCGGCGGGCGCTGGAGCGTGGTGTGACGGTATCGCTCTATGTCGAGGAAATGTTTTCGACTGGTTATGATCTGGCCAACCGTGCCGTCTTTGCCGAATTTGCGCCGGAGGATGCCAAGGTGGTCGGCATCGCGCTTCGCGCCGAAAAGAAACTCGTCGACAAGATCACCAAGGGCGCCCGCATGCACGCCTGACTCGCCGGCCACCAGCAACAAAACCTGAGCCTGACCTTGTGTCAGTCTCTTTTGGCTTGCCCGCAGGCGACAATTCCCGCATGGGTGAAGGACTGCCTTGCTTCCCGTCCGGCCTGAAATTGAATGCTCCCCCAAGACATGACGAAAGCGCGACATCGCCGGCGGCGATCCTGTGCATGCTTTCCGTCTATGTGTTTTTCACCTTCCTCGACACCAGCAGCAAGTACCTTGTCCTGGCCGGCGTCTCGGCGCTGATCGTCGCCTGGACCCGCTTCGCGGTCCATGTGCTGATCGTCGGCGTGTTTCTGCGCGGATGGCGTGAGCCGCTGCGCTTTCGTCCCGCCAACCTGCCGGCGCACATCACGCGCGGTCTGCTCCTGTTCGGATCGACGATGTTCAACATTCTGGCGCTGCGGACGCTGCAACTGGCGGAAACCACCTCGATCTACTTCTTCGGCCCGATGGTGATCACCGCGCTTGCCGGTCCGTTGCTCGGCGAATGGGCCGGCTGGCGGCGCTGGCTGGCGATCATGAGCGGCTTTGTCGGCGTCCTCATCATCACCCGGCCGGGCGTCGGCGTTTTTGGCGTCGGCCATCTCTTTGCGCTCGGCTCGATGCTGTCGAACAGTTTCTACGTCATCATGACGCGCCGCATGTCGGCTACGGAAACCTCCGAAAGCCTCATCCTGTTTTCGGCGCTGGCGCCGGCCGTGCTGCTTTTGCCGACACTGCCGTTTTCGCCTTCGCTGCCGCAGGATGGCTGGCACTGGTTCATATTGCTGATGCTTGGCGTCTTCGGCGCCATCGGTCATTGGCTTCTTGTGCAGGCCTATCGCCTTGCCACCACCACGGCCCTGGCTCCCTACCCCTATTCGCAGATGATCTGGGATGATCATCTCCGGCCTGATCGTCTTCAACCAGTTTCCCGATCGCTGGACGCTGGTCGGTGCCACAGTCATCGTCGCCAGCGGCCTCTACATCGTTCACCGTGAGCACCGGCTTCGTTTGCGCAACCGCGCGACGCTGGACGCGGAGGCGGAAGCGCTGGCAAAAAAACTTTGATTTGCTCGGAATCGATGGCATAAGAGCCGGCCTTTAAACAGTTTAAATTGCTTCGGGAGCCCAGGGCGCTGGCACAGAAGATCAAGCTTTCGACCATCGCGGATGCGCTCGGCGTGTCCACGGCCACGGTCTCGCTGGCCTTGCGCGACAGCCCGCTGGTCGCCGGCGGCACCCGCGACCGCATCAAGGAACATGCCCGCGCCATCGGCTATATCTACAACCGCCGCGCCGCCAGCCTGCGCACCTCGCGCTCGGGCATAGTCGGCGTCGTCGTCCACGACATCATGAACCCGTTCTTTGCCGAGATATTGCGTTCGATAGAGAGCGAGCTCGACCGCAGCCGGCAAACCTTCATCCTGTCGAACCACTACGACCAGCTCGAGAAACAACGCACTTTCATCGACACGCTTCTGCAGCTCGGCGCTGACGGGGTCATCATGTCGCCGGCCATCGGCACGCCGCCCGAAGACATATTCATGGCCGAGGAGAACGGTCTCCCGGCAGTGCTGATTGCACGCACCGTCGAAGGTGCCGACGTGCCGGTGTTTCGCGGCGACGATGCCTATGGCACCGGGCTTGCCACCAACCATCTGATCTCGCTTGGCCACAAGCGCATCGCAATGATCGGCGGTACCGATCAGACGTCGACCGGCCGCGACCGCTATCAGGGATATGTCAACGCCATGGAGGCGGCGGGGCTTGAGGTCAGGCCGTCCTGGCGCATCGCCGGCCCGCGCACCAAGCAGGCCGGCTTCGAGGCTGCCGGGCAGTTCCTGGCGCTAAAGGACAGGCCGACCGCGGCCTGCTGCTGGAACGACCTCGTCGCCATCGGCCTGATGAACGGCATTGCCCGCGCTGGTCTGGTGCCGGGCATCGACATTTCGGTCACTGGCTATGACGACCTCGAGGAGGCGGCGATCGCGACGCCGGCGCTAACCACGGTCTGGAACGGCCAGCGTGAGGTTGGCCGCCGCGCTGCCAGCGCGCTGCTCGACAAACTCAACGGACAGACGGTGCGGCCGTCGCAGGAACTGATCAAGCCGGAACTGCATGTGCGCCAGTCGACCGGCAAACCGGTGGAACGTGCATGACAAAAACCGACCAGCAAGCTGTTGCCATTCTGGTGCCGGGCCAGTTCAACGACCATGCGGTCGGCCGCATCGACGGGGCGTTCAGCCGCGTCCGGATCGAACGCGCCGATCCGTCGCTGGTCACCGACGAGATGCGCCTTACGGTGCGCGGCATAGCCGCCTTTGGCGGCATAAGCGCCGCGTTGATGGACGCGCTGCCAAAGCTCGAGATTATCGCCAATTTCGGCGTCGGCTATGATTCGGTCGATGTCCACCACGCCGCACGGCGCGGCATCATGGTCACCAACACACCGGATGTGCTGACCGAAGAGGTCGCCGACACGGCGCTCGGCCTGTTGATCAATACCATCCGCGAACTGCCGCGCGCCGAGGCCTGGCTGCGCGACGGAAGTTGGCTGCGCAACGGCAACTATCCACTGAGCCGGCTGACTTTGCGCGGTCGCCGTGTCGGCATCTTCGGCATGGGCCGCATCGGACTCGCCATTGCCCGCCGGCTCGATGCTTTCGGACTGCCCATCGCCTATCACAACCGGCGCCGCGTCGAAGGCCTGTCCTATGACTATCACCCGACGCTGAAAGGTCTCGCCGAGGCGGTCGACACGCTGATCTCGGTGGCGCCCGGCGGGGCCTCGACGGACAAGGCCGTCAATGCCGAAATCCTCTCGGCTCTGGGGCCGAACGGCGTCTTCGTCAATATCGGCCGGGGCAGCACGGTCGACGAACCAGCTCTTGCCGCCGCACTTGCCGGCGGCAGCATCGCCGCTGCCGGGCTAGACGTTTTTGCCGACGAGCCGAACGTGCCTGCGGCGTTGCTTGCCGCGCCCAACACCTCGCTTTTGCCTCATGTCGGCTCGGCCTCGCAGCACACCCGCCGCGCGATGGCGGACCTGTGCGTCGACAATCTGGTCTCGTGGTTTTCTCAGCGCAAGGCGCTGACGCCGGTGCCGGAGACGGCAAACGTCAAGGCGAGGCCGTGACCGCCCTATTGTTAACTTCAGCTTAACCCTTCGGAATCATTCTGCCTCCTTGGCTAGTGTATGTCCCCTTGACAGCACGTGACGGCAAGATGAAGCGCGCCTCCTGATGACATCGAACACGGCGCGCTTGAAATGCGCGGAGAAACAGGATGAAAACGCTTCCCGCATTGATGGCGATTGCTGCGCTGTTAGGCAGCGTCCAGCTGTTTTACGCCGGTAGCGGTCAAAGCCGCGCAGCCAGTGAGCCAGCACCTTCGTCCAGCACCTACAGGCTGGTAGCCCATGGTGACGAGGCGTCTTGTGCGGTCACCCGTGGCGCCGAGATTTCGCAAGGTCTGTCGCTGTTGACGGTCGCCGCGAATTGCCGCCAGGTGTTGCCCGGTGTCGAGCAGGCGAAGTTCTGGCGAGAGCAGGATGACGGCACGGTCACATTCAGCGCCAACGGCACCGATCCGATCGTCATGTTCTCGGTCGCCGATGGCGACGGTTACGAATCCTACGCGCCGGCGCTGCCGCTGCTGACGCTGGCGTCGGCCGGCAACTGACGAGCGCTATTCTGCCGCAGCGCGCGCCCCCGATTTCGCCGCCTGATGCAGCCGCACGGCATCGCCGAAAGCGCGAAATATCTTTACCGAGACGCTGTCCGATTTGACCCAGTATTCGGGATGCCACTGGACGCCGACGGCGAAAGCCCGTGCATCGCGCACCGAGACCGCCTCGACAGTGCCGTCGGCGGCGACCGCTTCGACCTGCAGCTTTGGGCCAAGCCGGTCAACAGCCTGGCGATGCACCGAATTGACCATGATGTCCCCGGCGCCGAAGACCCCGGCCAGGCAGCTGCCGGGTTTTATCGACACGCTCTGGCGGATGGCGAAGCGTTCGTCCTGATTGTCGCTTGCCGGCGCACGATGATCGAGCGAGCCGGCGCGTTCCTGGATTTCAGTGGCCAGCGTGCCACCCAGCGCCACATTCATCTCCTGGATGCCGCGGCAGATCGCGAGCAGCGGTACTCCGCGCTCCACCGCCCTGCGGATCAGCGGCAGCGTGGTGGCGTCGCGGGCGGGGTCGTAGGGACCATTGGCTTCACTGGCGTCACCGCCGTAGAGCGAGGGATGAACGTTGGACTTCGAACCGGTGACCATGACGCCGTCGACGGCGGAAAGCAGTTCATCGAAGTCGAGCCGGTCGCCGAAGGACGGTACCAGCAGCGGGAACACGCCTGCCCCCGAAAGCGCTGCTTCAAGATATTGCTGCGGCGCGGCATGCCAGGTGTAATTGTCGAACTGGCGGACGTCGGTCGATATGGCGACGAGCGGCTGGTGCATTTGGTCCGGATACCATCGGGTGCAACGAATTATCTGCCTGCAAAATAGGCGATCCAAAGGCGCATTTCCATGGCAAGTTTCGGCGTGTCGCGTAGGCCAGTTAATCGACCTTAGACTATAGTTGCAAGATCTGGCCCAACGCCGTGAATTTCCCCGAAATGCGCCACTCAAACCGGGCTGCCGCGCTGGACTCGACTCCTTGCCTGTGTATTGTCGGCTCGAAGCCGATCCGGGCGCCGAAGCGTCCCGAATGTCGGTCAGTTGATTCAAAAGGGAGGAACTTCATGGATCGTCGTTCGTTCATCCGCAAGGCCGGCACCACCGGTTTCGGCGCTGCGGCCGCTGCCGCGGCACTTGCTGCGCCGGCCATCGCCCAGTCCAATCCGAAAGTGACCTGGCGGCTGGCGTCGTCCTTCCCGAAGTCGCTCGATACGATCTATGGCGGTGCCGAAGTGTTTTCCAAGATGCTGTCGGAGGCGACCGACGGCAACTTCCAGGTCCAGGTCTTCGCCTCCGGTGAACTCGTTCCCGGCCTGCAGGCCGCCGATGCCACCACAGCCGGCACGGTCGAGGCCTGCCATACTGTGGCATACTATTACTGGGGCAAGGACCCGACCTGGGCGCTGGGAGCGGCGGTTCCGTTTTCGCTCAACGCGCGCGGCATCAATGCCTGGCACTATCATGGCGGCGGCATCGATCTGTTCAACGAGTTCCTGGCGACGCAGGGTCTGTTCGGGCTGCCGGGCGGCAATACCGGCGTGCAGATGGGCGGCTGGTTTCGCAAGGAGATCAAAACGGTTGCCGACCTTTCCGGCCTCAAGATGCGTATCGGCGGTTTTGCCGGCAAAGTGGTGCAAAGGCTCGGCGTGGTTCCGCAGCAGATCGCCGGTGGCGACATTTATCCGGCGCTGGAAAAGGGCACGATCGATGCCGCCGAATGGGTTGGCCCTTATGATGACGAGAAGCTCGGCTTCTACAAGGTTGCGCCCTATTACTACTATCCCGGCTGGTGGGAAGGTGGACCGACCGTCCATCTGATGTTCAACAAGGCGAAATACGACGAACTTTCGCCGGCTTACAAGTCGCTGGTGCACACTGCCGCCCAAGCGGCCGATGCCAACATGCTGCAGAAATACGACTACCTCAACCCGGCGGCGGTGAAGCGGCTGGTTGCCGGCGGCGCCAAGTTGAGTCCGTTCAGCCAGGAGATCATGGCCGCCTGCTTCGAAAAGGCCAACGAGGTCTATGCCGAGATGGAAGCCTCGAACGCGCCGTTCAAGAAGATCTGGGACTCGATCAAGGCGTTCCGCAAGGAGCATTATCTCTGGGCGCAGGTGGCCGAGTACAACTACGACACCTTCATGATGGTCCAGCAGCGCAACAGCAAGCTCTGAACCTTGCTGCTCTGCGGCGCCGGCGTTCCTTCGGGACGCTGGCGCCGCAGCGCATTCCGTTTGCGATCAGCCGGGCACCACCAGAACCTTGACCTCGCCTGGCGCAGGCGGATTGGCGATCACTGCAGCTGACTCTTCAAGCGTGACCTGCCGCGATATCAGCCGGTCTACCTCGATAGCCCCCGAAGCGATAAGATCGGCGGCCCGGCGATGGGTAAAGGGATTGAGGAAGGAGCCCAGGACCTTCAATTCGCGGAACAGCAGGTCGAACGGTTCGAACGCCGCTTTCATGCCTTGCGGCATAACGCCGACGACGACAATTGTGCCGCCCGCTTTGGCCAGCCGCATCGCCTGCTCAACAGTGTCTTTCACGCCGGCGCATTCGAACACCACGTCGACGCCGCCCGGCATCAAACCCGACCGGCCGACGACCGCATCGGTGACATCGAAGGCGCTGGGATCGAGCGTCGCCGTTGCGCCAAGTTGCTCGGCAAGAGCCCGCCGCGAGGCCTGACGCGTCGACAGGACGATGGTCGTCGCACCGGCGAGCTTTGCCAGCTGAACGGTGAGCAGGCCGATCACGCCGCCGCCGAGCACCGCGACCGACGAGCCTGGTTTGATCGCGGCAAGGTCCACGCCATGCAGGCAGCAGCCGAGCGGCTCGCAGAAAGCACCATGCGTAGGCTTCAGATCGCCTGGCAAGGCGAAGGCCTGTTTCTGCGGCAAGGCAAGATATTCGGCAAAGCCGCCGTCGCGATGGATGCCGATGGCACGCAGATTGCTGCAGAGATTGACTCGGCCCGCCTGACAATGCGCACAGCGCCCGCAGGCAATATTGGGATCGCCGGTGACGCGGTCGCCGACCGAAAAGCCGGATACCGCAGGTCCGATCGCCTCGACGATGCCGGAGAATTCATGCCCGAGCGTCACCGGCGGCGTGCACGGGAATTCACCATGGAAAAGATGTCTGTCGGTGCCGCAGACGCCGCACGCCTCGATCCGTACCAGCAGATCGCTCGGCCCGGCGGTCGGTTTCTCGACCTCGCACACGGCGAGGCCGCCCACTCGCTCCAACCGAACCGCCTTCATGGCTGCCGGGCCTTCCTCAGTTGAAACTCGCCTCAGTTGAAACTCGGGGGCTGCGACAGATCGATTGCCGGTGCCGCCGGCTTCGCGGGCGGCTTTTCGTCGAAGCTCGGCGGCTGCGACAAATCCGGCGTGGAAGGTGAGGCCGGGGCAGTGCCGCCGTTGGCCGGCGGCGTGCCGAGCGGCGACAAGCCGATGCCAGGCGTTTCCGGCACCTGGTAGTTGATGGTGCCCGGATCGACGACGGTGCCTTTGTAGTGCATCACCATCTGCGGGAAAGCGATGGTCAGGCCGATCATGATTACCTGGATACAGACGAAGGGCACTGCGCCCCAATAGATCTGCCCTGTGGTGACCGGCGCGATCTGCTTGCCGGTGAGCCGGTCGAGATAGGGCACGCGCGCGGCGACCGAGCGCAGATAAAACAGCGCGAAGCCGAAGGGCGGATGCATGAAGGAGGTCTGCATGTTGACGCCTAAAAGCACGCCGAACCAGATCAGGTCGATGCCGAGCTTGTCGGCCGCCGGCGCCAAAAGCGGCACGATGATGAAGGCAAGCTCGAAAAAGTCGAGGAAGAAGGCGAGCACGAAGACGAGGATGTTGACGCCAATCAGGAAACCGACTTCACCGCCCGGCAGCGAGGTCAACAGGTGCTCGACCCAGATGTGGCCATTGACCCCGTAAAAGGTAAGCGAGAACACCCGCGCGCCGATCAGGATGAACAGAACGAAGGACGACAGCCTGGTCGTCGAGGCCAGCGCCTGCTTGACCACGTCGAGCGACAGCCGCCCCTTCATCGCCGCCATTGCCAGCGCGCCGACGGCGCCCATGGCGCCGCCTTCCGTCGGCGTGGCGATGCCGAGGAAGATGGTGCCCAGCACCAGGAAGATCAGCGCCAGCGGCGGGATCAGGACGATGATCACCTGCTGTGCCAGCCTCGACATCAGGTTGATCTTCAGGCGCTGGTCGACGATCGCCACGACATAGATGAAGATGACGCCAATAGTGGCGCCGAGGATATCGGCGTTGCCGCCATGGTTCGGCGCAAGGTAGCGATACGCCGCATAGGAAACCACCACCGCCGCCAGCACCGCCGCCAGCAGCGACAGCACACCGTGGCCGAGCGTGCGGGCCTCCAGCGGCAGGGCCGGCATCGACTTCGGCCGGAAGATCGACATGAGCAGGATGTAGAGCATGTAGATGCCGGTCAAAATGAGCCCGGGGATCAGCGCCCCCTTGTACATATCGCCGACCGAGCGGCCGAGCTGGTCGGCCAGCACGATCAGCACCAGCGACGGCGGGATGATCTGGGCGAGCGTCCCGGACGCGGCAATGACGCCGGATGCCAGCCGCCGGTCGTAGCCGTAGCGCAGCATGATCGGCAGCGAAATCAGACCCATGGCAATGACGGAGGCCGCCACCACGCCGGTCGTCGCGGCGAGCAGCGCGCCAACGAAAATCACGGCATAGGCAAGGCCACCACGGACCGGTCCGAACAGCTGGCCGATCGTGTCGAGCAGGTCTTCGGCCATGCCGGATCGTTCGAGCACGATGCCCATGAAGGTGAAGAACGGGATCGCCAGCAGCGTATCGTTCGACATCACCCGGCTGCCATAGAAATTATCCGGCAACGCGTGCAGCAACGGCCAGGCGAGATTGATCGAGCCGCCCGAATAGGGCGACAGAAGCACGCCGATGAAGAAGAACATCAGGCCGTTGGCGGCGAGCGAGAAGGCGACGGGATAGCCGATCAGCAGGAAGACGACCAGCGAGGCGAACATGATCGGCGCCATGTTCTGGGCGATGAACTCGATCACGAGCGCACCTCTTCGACGAGCGCCTTGGCTTCTAGCTCGGCCTGCTCATGCACCGATATGAACGGAGTGGGATCGTCCATCTGACCGCGCATGATGGCTATTTTCTTGATGATTTCGGAAATGCCCTGCAGCGCGAGCAGAAAAAAGCCGACCAGCAGAATCGCCTTCGCCGGCCAGATGATCAGCCCGCCGGAATTGTTCGACATCTCGCCGCTGCGATACGACAGCGACACATAGGGAACGAAATAGACGACCATCAACGTCACGAACGGCATCAGGAAGAAGACGTGACCGAAAAGGTCTATCCAGTGCTGCACACGGCGCGAGAACATGCCGTAGACGATATCGATGCGGATATGGTCGTTCTGTTTCAGAGTGTAGGCGGCGGCCAGCATGAAGGCGGCGCCGAACAGATACCATTGCAATTCCAGCCAGGCGTTCGAGGACATGTCGAACACCTTGCGGATCACGGCGTTGGCGGCGCTTACCAGGATCGCCAGCAGGATCAGCCACGAAACCCATTTGCCGATGAATTCGTTCAAACGGTCAATGGCTCTGGAAAGAGCGAGAAGCCCTGCCATGCATTCCTCCCTTGTGTCGGAGCGCGCCGGTTCCCTGTCCGTCGCGTCGCTGTGGACCAACGGTATGCAGTGCGTGGTTCGGCGGGTCAACATCGGACAGCCCGCATAAACACAGTTGTGAGGCGGCCGCCGGCAAAATGCTGCCGCGTCCTTTGCATGTCCAAGGGGACATGTGGTTCATTCATCCAACCAAAGTCGGATGCGGCTCAGGCAATCTTCTGTTGGTCGCGGCCGGAGCCGATCAGCACAAGCATGGCGACGAGGAACAGGTACATCCACCCGTCCCGCCATTCGAGCGGGAAATAGCCGGCCCATAGCGATTCGGCCATGCCGAAAGCGGCGGCGCCCAGTGCCGCCCGCAAAGGCGAGAGATAGCCGCCCACTGCGGTCACGAACAGGATTTTCAACCCGTAGACCAACCCTGTGCCGAAGCTGATGTTGCCGTAGTAGAAGGCGGCGAGCACGCCAGCCATTGCCGCGCAAAGGCCGCCGAAAAGCACCGCCCGCCGAAACACCGCGCGGACATCGACGCCGCACATCGCAGCGGCCTTTGGATCGTCGGATACGGCACGCCAGCTTCGGCCGAAGCTGGAATGTGTGAACCCCCACGCAGCCAGCGAAATAGCCGCCAGCACGGCGGCGCAATCGAGCAACTGAATCAGTGTCAACGTCGCCTTGAAGCTGGCATTCTGCGCGAAGACGATGGTCTGGGCCAGCATTGGCGGCAACCATAGGTCATGGGTATCGGCGGCGATGCGGCTGGCTTCCGACAAGACCAGCAATATGCCGAGCGTGGTCACCACGATGGCGTTGGGCGAGCGGGCGGCCAGCGGTTCGAAGATGCTTCGCGACAGGACATGGCTGAGCAGCGCCGCATAAAGGAATGCCGCCGCTACGCCGAGCGCGACCGATGCAAACAGCGTCAGCCACAGCGCCTGATAGCCGAACGCCGCGGTGAGGATCATCGTATGCCCGCAAAAGGCGAACAGCGCGCCATAGGCAAGATTGGTGCGGTGCAGGATGCCGTTGGTCAGCACGTAGCCGAAGGCAAGCAATGCGTAGAGCGCGCCCGAATGCAGCCCGTTCAGAACCTGCTGGAAGAAATAGAGCATGCAAGACCCTCGATGCATGCCCCACATCGGGGCGGGGCTTGGGACGAACGACATTCTCGATACGGCGATCGCGCCACTGACGAGCGTTGCACCCGGAATCTAACTTGTCAAACGCGATTTATCGGTTAGATTCACGATATGACAGTATCCTGGACTCCGCACCGCTTCACCGGTGGCATGCTGGCGCTCGACACGGCGAACACCGTCGTTTTGCGGAACGATCCGGAGGAAACTTTCGACCGTTTCGACGATCGGGCCGAGATCGCCCGCTTTGCCGAAGCCGCGAGTGGCTTTCGCGCCGCCGAGCTGGGCGGCAGGCGGCTCATAGCGCCGGCGCCTGAAAAGATCGCACCGGTGGTGCTGTCGATTCGCGAGACGACCGATCGGCTGTTTCGTGGCGCGGTATCGAAAGGTGCGATCGACACCGCCGACATGCCTGAATTCCTGGAAGCCTGCGCCGATGGCCTCGCCCATGGCCACACCGAAATCGGCACGCCCGGAAAACCGTTCGGCGATCCGGCAACGCCGATCGCCTTCGAGGTGGCGCTTGCGGTCTCGGCGCTGTCGCTGCTGCGCAGCGACACCATCGCCAGGCTGAGGATATGTCCGAACTGCAGCTGGCTGTTTGTCGACAAAAGCCGCAATTCCAGCCGCCTCTGGTGCGACATGGCGGTGTGCGGCAACCGCCAGAAGGCAAACCGATACTATCGACGCCGGACCGCGGCCAGGGAGGTCACCAATGTCTAAGAAATATTCGCGCGCGATGGTTGTCGTCGCGGCGTTGTTCGCGGCGGCCGCGCTCGGCGCCTGCCGTGATTCCGGCAAGGACCAGCTGTTCGCCATTTCCGGGAAGCTGTTCGAGTTCAACTACCGGCTGGGTATCGCCACCTACGTCATCACCCTCAATCCGCTGCGGCCGGTGGGTGAGGGGCAGGTCGCCGTGGTCTCCTTCCAGAACCCGGCCGGTGGTGATCCGATCATCGTCACCCAGAAAATATGGCCGAAGCTGCCGCATGTGACGCTCACCAGCCCGCCGCTCACCTGCGTTGTCAAGGACAAGCCCTATGCGGTGTCGATCCGCATCGAGGATTCCAGCGGCCAGTTGCTGCAGAGTTTCGAGACCACTCTGACGTCCTCGCTCGACCAGTCGGTCCTGCCCGACCGGCCCCTGGTGGTCGGGCCAGTCTACGAGCTCAACAAGGACTTGGCCGGCCATGTCGACGGCAAGCTGCCCGGTGAACCGAAGCCCAGTTGCCCAAAGGCTGCATGATGCGTCACCAGCGGCACCGACCGCCGCCGGAGTTTTCGTGCTCGGCCATCCTCCCCGACAGGCGTTTCGTGGCGCCACACGGCCGCGCACCGATCGTTTGTTGCGGACCGCCTGGCACCTTCGATTTCGTTTGACCTCCCCGGCAAGGGAAGAAAGACTGTAGGCACTCGACTCCGACGTTGGCCGTGCATCTCCTGGCACGGTCTCCGCACAGGAAACGCCTGATGACGCTGCACAACGTCGCGCTCGACGACAAGTTCGACCTGGCAAAGGAGCGCATCTTCCTGTCGGGTGCCCAGGCAGTCATCCGCATGCTTCTGATGCAGCGCGAGCGCGACCGCCGGGCTGGCCTGAACACCGCCGGTTTCGTCTCCGGCTATCGTGGCTCGCCGCTCGGCGGCCTCGACATGCAGCTGTGGAAGGCCAGAAACCAGCTCGCGCAGTCGGACATCGTCTTCCAGCCCGGTCTCAATGAGGAGCTCGCCGCCACCGCGTGCTGGGGCTCGCAGCAGGCGGAATTGCTGGGCGAGGGTACCCATGACGGCGTTTTTTCGGTCTGGTACGGCAAGGGTCCGGGCGTCGACCGCTCCGGCGACGTGTTCCGCCACGCCAATCTCGCCGGGTCGTCGAAACATGGCGGCGTGTTAGCCCTGATGGGTGACGACCACATGGCCGAGTCCTCGACCAACGCGCATGCCACCGAGTTCCTGTTCGTCGACACCATGGTGCCGATCCTCAATCCGGCCGGCGTCCAGGAGATCATCGACTACGGCCTCTACGGCTTTGCCATGTCGCGTTTTGCCGGCACCTGGGCGGCGATCAAATGCGTCAAGGACAACATCGAATCGACGGCCTCGGTCGATGCCGCGCTCGACCGGCTAGATATCGTCGTCCCGGACTTCGACATGCCGCCCGGCGGCCTCAACATCCGTAACGAGATCGACATGCTCGGCCAGGAGGAGCGGTTGCATGAATACAAGCGCGCCGCAGCTTCCGCCTTCATCCACGCCAATGGGCTGAACCGGATCGTCTATTCGGGCGGCAGCAGCGCCAGGCTTGGCATCGTCACCATCGGCAAGAGTTATCTCGACGTTCGCCAGGCGCTGGAGGATATCGGCATCGACGAAGCGGCCGCCAATCGTATCGGCATCAGGCTGTTCAAGGTCGGCTGCCCGTGGCCGCTCGACCTGCAGCACGTCGCCGACTTTGCTCGCGGCCTCGATACCATCGTCGTCGTCGAGGAGAAAAGGTCGCTGATCGAGGTGCAACTGCGCGAGAACCTTTACGGCACCGCCACGCAGCCGGTCATCGTCGGCAAGAAGGACGAGCGCGGCGACTGGCTGTTCCCGGCCAAGGGCGCGCTCGACTCCAACGACATTGCCATTGCGCTCGGCGAGAGGATTTTGCGAACGATCGGCCCGTCGGAAGAAATCGCCGCGCGGGTGGCGAAGTTGCGCCAGTTCCAGGCGATGCTGGCCGACACGTCAGACATCGCCTCGCGTACGCCGTTCTTCTGCTCCGGCTGCCCACACAATTCCTCGACCAAGGTGCCGGACGGCTCGCTCGCCGCCGCCGGAATCGGCTGTCATTTCATGGCGTTATGGATGGACCGCAATACGGTAGGCTTCACTGCCATGGGCGGCGAGGGCGCGCAGTGGGTCGGCCAGGCGCCGTTCTCGAAGCGCGAGCACATCTTCCAGAATCTGGGCGATGGCACCTACAACCACTCGGGCGTGCTGGCGATCCGCTTCGCGCTGTCGACCGACGCCAACATCACCTACAAGATCCTCTACAATGACGCCGTCGCGATGACCGGCGGGCAGCCGCACGAAGGCGGCCTGACGGTGGACATGATCGCCAGGCAGGTGCGCGCCGAGGGCGTCCAGCGCATCGCCATCGTTACCGACGAGCCGGACAAATATACCGGCAAGGTGGAATTTCCCGCCGGCGCCACTATCCATCACCGCGACGACCTCGATCTCATCCAGCGCGAGTTGCGCTCGGTCAAAGGCGTCTCGGTGCTGCTCTACGACCAGACTTGCGCTGCCGAGAAGCGTCGTCGGCGCAAGCGCGGCACCTTCCCCGATCCCGACAAGCGTATCTTCATCAACGAGCTGGTCTGCGAAGGCTGCGGCGATTGCGGCGTGCAGTCGAATTGCGTCTCGATCCAGCCGGTCGAGACGGAATTCGGCCGCAAGCGCAAGATCGACCAGTCGAGCTGCAACAAGGACTTCTCTTGCGTCAACGGTTTCTGCCCGTCCTTCGTCACCGTCCACGGCGCCAAAATCAGGAAAGCCGAAGGCATAGCCGGCGCGGCCGACCCGCTCGCGGGTGTGCCGGCGCCGGCGCAATTTGCGCTCGGTGAACAAGGCTGGGCGGCGATCATCGACGGTGTCGGCGGCACTGGCGTCGTCACCATAGGCGCGGTGCTAGGCATGGCCGCACATCTGGAAGGCAAGGGCTGCGGCATGATCGACATGGCCGGCCTCGCCCAGAAGGGCGGCTCCGTGTTCACCCATGTCCGCATCGCCCGCACGCCGGACGACATCCACGCCATTCGGGTATCGGCCGGCAAGGCTGACCTCGTGCTTGGCTGCGATCTCGTCGTTTCGGGTGCCAAGAAGGTGCTGGCCGCGGTGCGCGAAGGCCATACCATCTTCCTCGCCAACACCGCCGAGATCATGCCGGGCGAGTTCGCCCGTTCGGCCGATTTCTCGCTGCCCGTCGAGCGGCTGAAGAAAGCGATAAGAACGGCCGCAGGCGACGACAAGACGCATTTCTTCGACGCCACCCGCACCGCCACCGCGCTGTTCGGCAGCTCGCTTGGCGCGAACATGTTCATGCTCGGCTTCGCCTTCCAGCATGGCGGCCTGCCGCTGTCGGCGGAGGCGGTCGAGAAGGCGATCGAACTCAACGGCGAGGCGGTGGCGATGAATGTCGCGGCATTTCGCTGGGGCCGCCGCGCTGCCCACCAGCCGGATTTCGTGCGCGGCCCTCTCGCCCAGCCGGGCAAGGCCACGCAGCCTGCCGCCATTGCCGAGACGCTGGACGACATCATTGCCCGCCGCGTCGCCTTCCTGACCGCCTATCAGAACGCCGCCTATGGCAGGCGCTATGCCGACAGACTGGCGGCGCTGCGCAAGGCCGAAACCGATGCTGTGCCCGGCTCGACCGTGGTGACCGAAGCTGCCGCGAAGAACCTGTTCAAGCTGATGGCGATCAAGGACGAATACGAGGTGGCGCGGCTTTATACGGACGGCTCCTTTGCCGCAGAGCTCGCAAAGCAGTTCCAGAGCTATGGCAAGCTTGAATTCCATCTCGCACCGCCGATCATGGGCAGGCGCGGCAGTGACGGGAAGCCGAAGAAATCGAGCTTTGGCCCGTGGATGATGAACGGGTTCCGCCTGCTGGCGGCGATGAGGGGGCTGCGCGGCACCGCTTTCGACCTGTTCGGCTACAGCGCCGAGAGGCGTATGGAGCGGCAGCTTCTTGCCCTCTATGAAGCCGACCTGGAGCTTGTCGCCGGCGCGCTGGCGCCGGGCAAGATCGAGGCCGCTGGCGCGCTTGTTTCGGTACCGGCGCTCATCCGCGGCTTTGGCCACGTCAAGCAGGCCAGTGCCGAAAAAGCCGCCGGCGAACGCCAGCGCCTGCTCGACCGCCTCTCGAGGGCGCCGCTGCGGCCGCAACTTCAAGCCGCCGAATGATTCCGCGCTCTGACACCCCTTGTTTACCTGAACTGTAGTTTCCCTGCTTCCGCGGCGTCACCAATGGATGCCGGCAGGGCTCGAAACGCCGCTCTAAACCTTTCTTAAGGCCAATGTGACACTGCTGGGTTCCCCAGGGTTGGGATCCAGGCGTGAATCTGAGACGAAAAAACGAGATTCCGGTCGACGTTTACATTCCGTTCGTGGAAACGCTGTTTCGCGACGGCGTGACGCTTTCGATCGGCATTGTCGCGCAGAGCTTCCTGATTGGCCTTGTCTGGTGGAAAAGCGGCGACCCGCTTTATCTGCTTGTCGCTATCATGATGGTTCTTGTAGGCATCTTCCGGATGAGAAACTTCCGGAAATACAACAGTTTGCCCCCGCCGACGACCTGGGAAGAGGCGCACAAGCGCGAGAACGACTATATCCTCTACGGGTCCTTGCACGGGCTCACGCTTGGCGCGTTCTGCCTGCTTGGCATCTATTTTGCGCGCGACAATTTCGCTGAGATCGCCTCCGTCTGCCTGACGCTGGCCACGGCCACCTCGATTGCCGGGCGCAACTATGGCTCCCCGCGCATGGTCACCATCCTGACGCTTGCCTTGACGTGGCCAATCTCGTTGGGGTTCCTTCTGCGTGGCGACATTTACCACATCCTTCTCGGACTCCTGTCCGCGCCGTTCCTGTTTGCGATCCGCAAATTCGCCAACACTGTCCGCGATGTACTTTTCGCCGCTGTCTCGGAAGAAAAAAAGGCGAATCGCATTGCGCAACGTTTCAACCGTGCGCTCAACACCATGTCGCATGGCCTTGTCATGCTCGGTCCCGACGGCCGGGTGGCGGTGGCAAATGCCGAAGCCGCGAACCTGATGTCGCTCAAATCGGCCGATGCGCTGCTCGGCCGCTCTATCCACGGTCTGCTGATGCGTGGGGTTGCCGGCGGCATGCTGGCGCCGAAGGATTGCCGCTACATCGAAGCCCAGCTGACGCGTGCGTTGCGCGAGGGCCGCGACCGAAAGGTCCTGGTCTCGCTCGCCAACGGCCAGCACTATGAATTTTCGGCGCGCGAGGGCAGCCAGGAACTGGGCGTCGTCACTTTCGAGGATGTGACCGCCCGCGTCGAGGCGGAAGACAAGATCCGCTTCATGGCGCGTTACGACAGTCTCACCGGTCTGCCCAACCGCGCCTATTTCCATGAGTTGGTGGTGGAAGCCATGGCCTCGGGCGATCCAGACCGTCTCTGCGGGCTTGCCGTGCTTGACCTCGACGATTTCAAGAGCGTCAATGATACGCTCGGCCATCCGGTCGGCGACGGTTTGATCTACGCCGTTGCTGAGCGGCTGGCCGCGGTCGCCGGGCCAGGCATCACCGTCAGCCGCTTTGGCGGCGACGAGTTCATGATCTTCTTCGAGCGCATCGAGGATGAGAGCCACCTCACCGGCCAGATCGACGAGATCTTCGTCGACCTGCAGGGCGAGGTCGATGTCGCCGGCCACGGATTACGCATCCAGGCCAGCGGCGGCGCGGTGCTGTCGCGGGTCAAGGATACCGACGTCGACGCCATGATCGTCAAGGCCGACCTTGCACTCTACAAGGCCAAGGAGCTTGGCAAGAACGGTTGGCGGCTGTTCGAGGCTTCGATGGATGCTGCCTTCCGCAGCCGTCAGCTGATGAAGGCGGACCTGCGCAGCGCCGTGGAAAACAACGAATTGCGGGTGGTCTATCAGCCGATCGTGGCGATGAGCACGATGCGTATCGCCAGTTGCGAAGCGCTGTGCCGCTGGGATCATCCCGATCTCGGGCCGATTTCCCCCGGTATCTTTATTCCGCTGGCGGAGGAAATGGGGATTATTTCCGACATCAGCACCTTCGTCCTGCATGCGGCCTGCACGGAATGCGCCAAATGGCCGGCCCAGACCAGCGTCTCGGTCAATCTCTCGGCCAAGGATTTTCGCAACCGCGACGTCATCCAGAAGGTTCGCGAGGCGCTTGCCGGTTCCGGTCTGCCGGCCGGCCGCCTCGAGATCGAGGTCACCGAGACGGCGCTGCTCGACGACAAGTCGCTGACACGCCAATATATCGAGGAGTTGAAGCGGCTCGGCGTGCGCATTGCGCTCGACGATTTCGGTACCGGCTATTCGAGCCTCAGCTATCTCCACAAACTACCACTCGACAAAATCAAGATCGATCGCTCGTTCCTGATCGACGTCACCCAGAACAGCCGGTCGCTCGAATTGCTCAAGGGCATCGTCAACCTGTCGCGACCGCTGGGACTTTCAGTCACCGTCGAAGGTGTCGAGACCTTCGAACAGCTCAAGATCCTGGCATTGCAGGTCAAGCCGGACCTGGTCCAGGGCTTTCTGTTCGGATCTGCGCTCAGCGCGTCCGGCATCGAGACCATGTCGAGCACGGTTTGGCCTTTCGCCAAGGATATTAAGACGGCAAGGAAGGCGACGCGACGCTGACTTCACGCTGAAAAACTGCATATTTTAGTATAATTCTATTAATTATTAACCTTAACGAACGGTAAACGACCTCCTGCTTATTTTCAGCTTTACATCTCCTGACCCGTCCGTAGTGTCGGCTGGTGGCGGTAATCGCGGGGAATAGAGTTCATGTGTGCCCAGTTGAGTTCGCTCGGCCATGCGGCGGGCGCTGGTGGGAAAGATGCGTCCGAGACCATGTCCAGCTTCGCCAGGAATATTTCGGCGATGCTGGAGCGGACGGAATACCGCCGTTGCGACAAGGGCGAGGATCTCGAAGACATCTATCGCCTACGCTACAAGTCGTACCGTTCCAACGATATGGTTCCCGACAACGAGAACCACACCATTCACGACGAACTCGACGAGGTGCCTAACGTCTTCCGGTTCGGTGTCTACATCGACCAGGAACTCGTCAGCACGCTGCGTATTCATCACGTCACGCTGTCGACGCCAAGGTCGCCTTCCACCAAGGCTTTTGGTGACATCGTAATGCCGATGCTGGGGGAGGGCATGAGCTTCATCTGCCCCAGTCGGTTCGCCTCCGACCCGGAATGGTCGCGCGTCTATCCGCAGATACCTTATCTCACGCTGCGGCTAGCCGGCATGGCATGTTTTCACTTCAACGCGCCCTATTGTCTTTCGACCATTCGCGAAGATCACGCCGGCTTCTACAAGCGGATCTACTATGCCGAGAAGATCAGTGAGCCTCGTGCCTACCCTGGCGTCTATAACAAGGTCGTGCTCTACCGCGCCGACGTCGGCGCCATCCGCGAGCGGTCGCTATCGCGCTTTCCGTTCTTCCGTTCGACGCCGATGGAGCAACGCATGTTGTTCGATAAGCCCGGCGCCGGCGAACTCGCGCCGCTGACCATCCTGCCCACCGCCAAGTATTTTCGCGAAGCCGCCTGAACGAGCCCATGGAGCCTTCCGATCGCTTTGGCGTTCTGGGCAAAGGTGCTGGTGGTAGGTCGGCATGGCCGACATCCATCACGCACCGCTTCGATAGCGATCCGATCAAAGGAACCGATATGACCATTTCCACGCTCGCCCTTACCCCGCTTATCTCGCTGATTGCAGGCGTGCTGATCCTGGTGATGCCGCGGCTGCTCAATTATATCGTCGCCCTTTATCTGATCGTTGTCGGCCTGCTCGGTCTGTTCCCGCATCTCGCCGGCTGACGACATCGGCAATAGCGGACCTGCCATTCATTGTGATTGGTATCGCCGCGCTCCGCGCAGCGATTTCAAGTTTTGCTTGAGATTGTTGGCTGCGGCGATGCGGCAATAGCGCCATTGCCCTTAACGCGGCTTTTCGCTATGTGCCTGAAAGATGTCTTCGAAGGGGTATTCCAATGGCTGAACACACGCCGACCGGTCCTGTCGAACTGGGCGCGAAGATGGACTATGCCGAGCACGACCGCACCTATGCCGGCTTTGTGATGCTGGCCAAATATGGGTCGCTATTTTGCGCCGCCGTGCTTCTTGCCATGGCGTTCGGCTTCTTTGTGGGCGGCTTCTTCTCGGCGACTATCCTGTTCGTGCTGATCCTGGCCATCGGCGCTTTTATTCTCCGATAACTCCTCCAACCTTTGTCGAAGGCGCCGCCGCGGACGGTCGGTGTCTTGCGGTAACAGGGTTCCGGCCGAAAGGATCGTGCGGTGGGACAGACGGTTTTCATCCCTCGTGAGCTCGATGCAAACGAGCCTCGCGTCGCGGCCTCGCCCGATACGGTGAAGCGGCTGGCAGCGCTGGGTTTCGACGTAATCGTGGAAACCGGCGCCGGCACGGCGTCGCGCATTCCCGACGAGGAGTTTGCCAAGGCGGGCGCCGCGATCGGCAAAGCCGGCGATGCTGCCAAGGCCGACGTGGTGCTGAAGGTGCGCCGCCCCATGGACGTCGAGCTGAAGGGCTACAAGTCCGGCGCCGCTGTCATCGCGATCATGGATCCCTACGGCAACGATGCTGCCGTCGCAGCCCTCGCCAGGGCCGGTGTTACTGCCTTCTCCATGGAGTTCATGCCGCGCATCACCCGGGCGCAATCGATGGACGTTCTATCCAGCCAGGCCAACCTCGCCGGCTACCAGGCGGTGATCGATGCGGCTGCCGAATATGACCGGGCGCTGCCGATGATGATGACGGCGGCTGGCACGGTGCCGGCTGCGAAGGCGTTCGTCATGGGCGTCGGCGTCGCCGGTCTGCAGGCCATCGCCACCGCGCGCCGCCTCGGCGCCGTGGTCACCGCCACCGACGTGCGCCCGGCCGCCAAGGAGCAGGTCGCCTCGCTCGGCGCAAAATTCCTGGCCGTCGAGGACGAGGAGTTCAAGGCGGCTGAGACGGCTGGCGGCTACGCCAAGGAAATGTCGAAGGAGTACCAGGCCAAGCAGGCGGCGCTGACCGCCGAGCACATCGCCAAGCAGGACATCGTCATCACCACGGCGCTCATCCCCGGCCGGCCAGCGCCGAAGCTGGTTTCGGCGGCGATGGTCGCCTCGATGAAACCCGGCTCCGTGATCGTCGACCTCGCGGTCGAGCGCGGCGGCAATGTCGAGGGCGCCGTGCCCGGGAAGGTGGTGACCACCGCCAACGGGGTAAAGATCGTCGGCCATCTCAACGTTCCCGGTCGCGTCGCCGCCTCGGCCTCGCTTCTCTATGCCAGGAACCTCTATGCCTTCCTTGAGACGCTGGTCGATAAGGCGACGAAGACGCTTGCCATCAACCGCGACGACGAGCTGGTCAAGGCAACCATGCTGACCGATGCCGGCAAGGTCGTGCATCCCGCGTTCGTCAGGGCTGAACAGGAGCCACCAAAGGGCCAACATGTCGAACCACCGGCCATTCCTGCGAGGACGATGGTTGCCGAGGCTTCGGCGAAGCCGGCTGCGAAGAGACCAGCCGCTTCGAGGAAGCCCAAGACCACCGGAGGGATCGCGTGATGGATCAGACTCTGCAGAAAGCCCTCGACCAGCTCGACCAGGCGACAGCTGCCGTGCGGCTCGCGGTTCAGAACCTGGCCGCCGCGCCCGGCACCGAAGCGGCGGGTGACGCCGCTCACGCGCTGTCCGGCGGTGCCATCGATCCCTTCGTCTTCCGCTTCGCCATCTTCGTGCTGGCGATCTTCGTCGGCTACTACGTCGTCTGGTCGGTGACGCCGGCGCTGCACACGCCATTGATGGCCGTCACCAACGCCATTTCCTCCGTCATCGTAGTCGGCGCGTTGCTGGCCGTAGGCATCTCGGCCTCGGGCATCGCCACCGGCTTCGGCTTCGTTGCTCTGATGCTGGTATCGGTCAACATCTTCGGCGGCTTCCTCGTCACCCAGCGCATGCTGGCTATGTACAAGAAGAAGGAAAAGTAGGCCGCTATGAACGCCAACTTCGCTTCCTTCCTCTATCTGGTCTCCGGCATCCTGTTCATCCTGGCATTGCGCGGCCTGTCGCATCCGACCACCAGCCGCCAGGGCAACATGTACGGCATGGTCGGCATGGGCATTGCCATCGCCACGACGCTGGCTCTGGCCACCCCTTCCGCCGGCCGCTTCGCGCTGATCGTGCTCGGGCTGCTGATCGGCGGCTCGGTCGGTGCGGTCACGGCACGGCGCATCGCCATGACCTCGATGCCGCAGCTGGTCGCCGCCTTTCACTCGCTGGTCGGTCTTGCTGCGGTCATGGTGGCGGCCGCCGCCATCTATGCACCGGAAAGCTTCGGCATCGGCACCGTCGCCGATATTCATGCCCAGGCGCTGATCGAGATGAGCCTCGGCGTTGCCATCGGCGCCATCACTTTCACCGGCTCGGTCATCGCTTTCTTGAAGCTCGACGGCCGCATGTCGGGCAAGCCGATCATGATCGGTGGCCGCCACTTCATCAACGCGGCCCTGGGCATTGCGCTGATCGTGCTGATCGTGCTGCTCGTCACCACCGAATCCAAGCTGGTGTTCTGGCTGATCGTTGCCGGCTCGCTGGTGCTGGGCGTCCTTCTCATCATCCCGATCGGCGGCGCCGATATGCCGGTGGTGGTGTCGATGCTGAATTCCTATTCCGGCTGGGCCGCCGCCGCACTCGGTTTCACGCTCGGCAATCTGGCGCTGATCATCACCGGCGCTCTGGTCGGTTCATCGGGCGCCATCCTGTCCTACATCATGTGCAAAGGCATGAACCGGAGCTTCATCTCGGTCATCCTCGGTGGCTTCGGCGGCGAGACATCAGCCATTGCCAACGACGGCATCGAGCGCACGGTCAAGCAGGGCTCGGCCGAGGATGCCGCCTATCTGATGATGAATGCGCAAAAGGTCATCATCGTGCCGGGCTACGGCATGGCCGTCGCCCAGGCGCAGCACGCGCTGCGCGAGATGGCCGACAAGCTCAAGGCCAACGGCGTCGACGTCAAATACGCCATCCACCCCGTCGCCGGCCGCATGCCCGGCCACATGAACGTGCTCTTGGCCGAAGCCAACGTGCCTTATGACGAAGTGTTCGAGTTGGAGGACATCAACTCTGAGTTCGCGCAGGCCGACGTCGCCTATGTCATCGGCGCCAACGACGTCACCAATCCCTCGGCTCGTGACGACAAGTCCTCACCGATCTACGGCATGCCGATCCTCGACGTCGACAAGGCGCGCACTTGCCTGTTCGTCAAGCGCTCGCTTGGCTCCGGCTATGCCGGCATCGACAACACGCTGTTCTACAAGGACGGCACCATGATGCTGCTCGGCGACGCCAAGAAGATGACCGAGGAGATCGTCAAGGCCATGGATCACTGAAAAGGCCTCGTTGCCAATTCACTGCCGATCGTCGAATACAGCTCGGCTCCGCGCCGGGCTTTTTCTTGGCTGTTACCGGTTCTGAAGCTACGATGCCGACCCGTCGTCTTGCAAACGGCGTCATCGTGGAGGTGCTGGTGCCCGACCCTGGTTCTGCTGCATCGCCGGCCGCCGATCTGACCGCAGCAGAGAAGGCGCCACGCAAGCGCAGCCAGGCGGTAGTGGTCGTGCACGGCATGGGCGAGCAGCGGCCCATGGACACGTTGAGGGAGTTTGTCCAGGCCGTATGGAGCCACGATCCGGCCCGTGCACCGTTCTATGCCCATGTCGCCGATCCGGCCGACCCGATGGGTGCGAAGATCAACCAGAGCTGGATCACGCCCGACAGCCGGACCAATTCGCACGAACTCCGCCGGATCACCACGCCCTATGATGTCGATGGCCGCCGCACCGATTTCTACGAGCTTTACTGGGCCGACATCACCCAGGGCACGACCCGAAGCCGCCTTGCTGCCTGGGTGACGACCCTGCTCTGGCGCAAGCCCGTCGATATTCCGCGCGATGTGCGCAAACTCTACGTCGTCACGCTTTTGGCCACCATCGTCGTCCTCGGCGCGGCGCTGGCGCTCGCAACGTCGACCTGGCAAGGCTACATCTCCTGGACGACCGGTGTGCTTGTCACGGTTCTGGCGTCGTTCGTCATCTGGTCGGTGGACCAGTTTGGCTTGCCTTATTTCGGCGACGTCGCCGCCTATGTGCGGGCCGAAGCGGCAACGGTCGAGAAACGGGCGCTGGTCCGCGAGCGTGGCCTCAAGCTGCTGAAGCGTCTCATGATGGACGATGCCTATGATCGCATCGTGCTGGTCTCGCACAGCCTCGGGTCGATCATCGCCTATGATCTGTTGCAGATCTTGTGGGCTGATTTCAGGCCTAGAAAGCTGGAAGCCATTCGCGACAAAGCGCGGCTGAAGGCGATCCACGCCGTCGACAAAGCGACGCTGGCCGCCGATGCCTCCGCCTGGCCCGACAGCCTCGATGACCTCCCCGCATTCCGGCGCAGCCAATGGGAGCTCTACCGGCAGCTTCGCGTCGGCGACGCCGATCATCCGCTGCCGTGGAAGATCAGCGATTTCGTCACGCTCGGCAGTCCGCTAACCCACAGCGAGTTCCTGGTGACCTACAACCTCGCCGAATTCAGGCGCGGCATCGCCGAGCGCCTGTTTTCGGCATGCCCGCCGATCGCCGACAGGGCGGCGGGCGGGACCATGCTCTACCAGGAAGGGCGCAGCCATTCCGGCAAGCCGCAGCGGGCGGTGCATCATGGCGCGGTGTTTGCCGCAACGCGCTGGACCAATATTTTCGACAGGGGCAATGGCTGGCTGACCGGCGACCCGATCTCAGGGCGGATGACGGAAAACTTCGGTCCCGGCGTGGAAAACATCCAGATCGAGCTGCGCGGCTCGCTTGGCCGCGTCTTCACGCACAGGCTCTATTGGTCGCTGACGGCGAGCGGCGTCGAAGTCAATGCGCCGGTCGGCGCACGGCCGCGCTCGCACCTTGCCGTGCTGCGCGATGCGGTCGATCTCGGCCGCAAACTGGAAGCTGAGCTGTAGGCGGTGAGCACGACAATGCCGCGGCGGCACTTCAAAGCAAGGTCCCCTTCGGGCGTAATCTTCCCGAAGCGGACCGAGTTCGCCTAGTCACCGATCAACGATTGGTCAGGAAAATCGCTTCCTCGTCGTCGCGCTGCCTGCCGCCAAGTGCTGCGGCCGCGCTGGCAATGAAGGCCCCGATGACCAGCGACAGCGCGCCAATCAGCGAGAAGGTGGCGCCTGCCTTTCTGGCGGTGTCGGCCGCCTGCTGGGCCTTGACCTTGGCCTCCTGCGCTCTGGCGATTACTGCATCGACGCGAGCGGTGGCATCCGCTTCGGACAGGCCTGTGCGGGCGGCCACGAGCCGCGACAGATAGGTCTTGTCGTCGGCCGATATTTCGCCTGCTGCGGCACTCGCGATCAGAATGCGCGATGCCTGCGCCGTTGCCGCGGCGTCGCTCTCCGGATTGGCGGCAGCGAGCCTTGCCGGATCGGCCGGGCGGAACAGCGTATCGACGAAATACGATGTCGCGTCGTTAGTCGAGGCGCCACCAGCGTTTGCAGCAGCACCTGCCGAAGCGCCCATTGCCGCGCCCGATGCCACAGTCGAAGCAGCCTGTACACCGCTACCTATCGCGGCCGAAAGCGCCGTGCCGAGCACGCCGGCGACCAGCAGCGTCGCCAGCGCCCAAGCCAGGAAACCGTGAGCGGTATCGCGGAAGAAGACTTCATCGGTGTGGATGCCGACCCATTTGGTGCGCAGGCGTCCGGCGAGGTAGCCGCCCAGGGCCGACGACAGCCACTGCACGACGATCAGCCAGACGGCAGTGGAAACTGCGAAAGTGGTGACTGACGCACCCGAGCCGGACCATGGCGACACCATGCTCAGCCCAAGCCCGGAGCCGAGCAGCATCAAGATGAAGGTAAGCGTCGACGCAGCAAAGGCGCCGGCGACGATTGGCCCCCAGCTGACAGCGGGGGTAGCGGATTCCGTCGGTGCGGAAACGTCGGCAGTCGTTAGGGTGGACGGCATCGAAGCCCCCTATCTTGCAAACAGCATGATCAGAATAATGATCGGAATCGGGACTCCGAGAAGCCAGAGCAAAATGCCACGTCCCATGGATGCCTCCTGCGGCGATTGTGATCAACTACAATGCCTTGAAAGCCTTTCCGTTCCGGCGGTCCTGGTGATCTCTGTTGCTTGCAACAATCGGCATCGGTGCGCCAAGGCGCACCAATGCACTTCATTGCCTTCTGGCTGGGTATCTGAGATCGTGGCTCAGATGTCCAGATTGGCGACCGACAGCGCGTTTTCCTGGATGAATTCGCGCCTGGGCTCGACCTCGTCGCCCATCAGCCGCGAAAACAAGCTGTCCGCATCCGTTGCGTCATTGACCTTGACCTGCAAGAGCGAGCGCACATTCGGGTCAAGCGTCGTTTCCCAGAGCTGCTCGGCGTTCATTTCGCCAAGGCCCTTGTAGCGCTGCATGGTCAGGCCCTTGCGGCCGGTGGCAAACACGGCACTGAGCAGTGCCAGCGGCCCCGAAATGGTTTCCGAGACATCCTTGCGGCGCAGCACCGGCGGCTCGCCATAGATCTCCGCCAGACGCGGCGCATAGCGGTCGAGCTGGCGTGCGTCGGCGGAATTGATCAGCGCCAGGTCGAGATGTGCGAACTCCTTGACGCTGCGCACCGTTCGCTCGAAGACATAGCCGCCAATGCCCTCGTTCGAGGTCGACATGCGGCCGATCCAGCCGCGCTCGGTATCCTCGGCGATAATGTCGAGACGGCGGGCAACACGCTCGGCCGTCTCATTGGCGCGGCGGAGGTCGGTGAAAATCTCCGGGTTGAGCGCGCCGGCAATCGCTGCCTGCTCGACCACGCCTCTGTTATAGCGCGTGTGCAATCCGTTGATGAGCTGGCGGACAGCTAGGGCGTCGTCGATGGCACTGCGCAGGTCCTGCCCAGCCCGCACCTCGCCCGTGCTGAGCGCAAGCGACGCTTCTTCCAGCCCGGAGCCGATCAGGAATTCCTCGAAGGCGGCTTCGTCCTTGATGTATTGCGAGCTCTTCCCGCGCGTCACCTTGTAGAGCGGCGGCTGCGCGATGTAGAGATGACCACGTTCGATCAGTTCCGGCATCTGGCGGAAGAAGAAGGTCAGCAGCAAGGTGCGGATGTGGGCGCCGTCGACATCGGCGTCGGTCATCAGGATGATCTTGTGGTAGCGCAGCTTGTCGGCATTGAACTCGTCCTTGCCGATCGAGGTGCCGAGCGCAGTGATCAGCGTGCCGATCATGTCGGAGCCGAGCATGCGGTCGAAGCGCGCGCGCTCGACATTGAGGATCTTGCCGCGCAGCGGAAGAATGGCCTGGTTCTGGCGCGAACGGCCGCCCTTGGCCGACCCGCCGGCGCTGTCGCCCTCGACGATGAAGATCTCGGATTTTGCCGGATCGCGCTCCTGGCAATCGGCCAGCTTGCCGGGCAACGAGGTGACGCCGAGCGAACTCTTGCGGGTGATGTCGCGTGCCTTGCGCGCGGCTTCACGCGCGGCAGCGGCCTGGATGACCTTCTCGATGACCGCCTTGCCCTCGGTCGGGTGCTCCTCCAGCCAGGTGCCGAGCGCTTCGTTGACCAGCCCTTCGACCACCGGACGGACCTCGGACGACACCAGCTTGTCCTTGGTCTGCGAGGAGAATTTCGGGTCGGGAACCTTGACTGACAGCACCGCCGTCAGCCCTTCACGGCAATCGTCGCCGATCAGCGCCACCTTTTCCTTCTTGGTCAGGCCCGAAGAGTCGCCATAGCCGGTTATCTGGCGTGTCAGCGCACCGCGAAAGCCTGCCAGATGCGTGCCGCCGTCGCGTTGCGGGATGTTATTGGTGAAGGCCAGCACGTTCTCGTGGTAGCTGTCGTTCCACCACATGGCGACTTCGACCGTGATGCCGTCGCGCTCGGCGCGGATCGATATCGGCTTGTCGAGCAACGGCTTTTTCGTCCGGTCGAGATATCGGACGAACTCTTCGAGGCCGCCATCGTAGTGCAATTCATGGCGCACGATGTCGGCATGGCGGGCATCGGTCAAAACGATGCGCACACCGGAGTTCAGGAAGGCGAGTTCGCGCAGCCGATGCTCCAGCGTACCGTAGTCGAATTCGACCATGGTGAAGGTTTCGGACGACGGCAAAAACGTGATTTCGCTGCCGCTGCGGCCTTCATAGGTGCCGGGGACCTTGTCTTGTTCATAACTGCCGGTGACGCGCAGCGGCGCGTCGGCATTGCCATGCGTGAAGCTCATCTCGTAGATCTGGCCGTTGCGGCGGATCTTCAGTTTCAGCCAGGCCGACAGTGCGTTGACGACCGACACGCCGACACCGTGCAGGCCGCCCGACACCTTGTAGGAGTTCTGGTCGAATTTGCCGCCTGCATGCAGCTGCGTCATGATCACTTCGGCCGCCGAAATGCCTTCGCCGGTGTGGATATCGGTCGGAATGCCGCGGCCATTGTCGATGACCGTCACCGATCCGTCCGGATTGAGCGTCACCGTCACCAGGTCGGCATGGCCGGCCAGGGCTTCGTCGATGGCGTTGTCGACGACTTCATAGACCATGTGGTGCAGGCCCGAGCCGTCGTCGGTATCGCCAATATACATGCCCGGCCGCTTGCGAACGGCATCCAAGCCCTTCAAAACCTTGATGGAATCGGCGCCGTATTCGGCTTCAACGCCGTTGGCGATGTCGGTCTGTTCGCTCATGAAAACCTGTCTGATTGATGCCGTGTGCAGAGCGCGAAAAATCGGCTTCGAATCGCGCATTTCTAATGTCGTAGATATAGGCGCAAAAGGCGGTTTTTCCAAGGTTTGCAGGCATTTCCGGACGGAATGACGGTCGCGTCGGCCGGCTACTGGCGCTTGGCTTCGATCCTGGCCAGCCGCTCACGCAGGAACTTGATCATGAATTTGTATCGCGGCGCCAACCGTCCGCTTCGGTCGAGCTCGAGCGTCATGTCGAGCGCCTTGGAAAGCACGGCTTTCGGATCCTTAGCGACTTGCGCGTAGTCGATATAGGCGACCACCAGGTCGCGCTGCCAGGTGGCGTTGTCCGGATCGGACCGGGCAAGTTTCTCGCGAATGGCCAGGCTGTCCTGATAGGCTTGCCGGGCTCCGCTGACGTCGCGCTGCTTTAGGCGCAGGGTGGCGACTTCGGACAGCGTTATCGACAAGTCACGCTGCCAGTCGGAATTGGCGGGATCGAGCCTGGCCAGCCGCTGCGCAATCGCGTAGCTGTCCAGATAGGCTTTCAGCGCGCCTTTGTGGTCGCCCTGTATCGCCAGGACGCCGGCGACCTTCTCGAGGCAGACGGACAGGTCGCGCTGCCATTCGGTGTTGTTCGGGTCGCCGACGGCGAGCGCGCTGGCCTGCGAAAGTGCCTCACGATAAGCCGAAAGTGCCGCCGGCCAATTCTGCTGGTCGCTCAGCGCATTGCCGATCTTGGCGTTGCCGACCGACAGGTCGCGTTTCAGCTCGGTGTCGTCCGGATCGCGTTTCGCCAGTTGCTTGACGATCGCGAGGCCTTCCCCGTAAGCCGCCAGCGCCCCGGCGGCGTCGCCGCGTTCGCGCAGCAGGTCGCCTATCGTATCGTGGCTGACCGAGACGTCACGCTGCCGGTCGGCGTCTCCCGGTTTGTCCGCCGCCAGCGCCAGCCGCACCTTCAGGCTCTCTTCATAGGCCGCCTGTGCGTTGTCCAGTTGGCCTGCGACATGGGCAAGGTGACCGATCTCATCGTAGGTGATGGTCAGGTCGCGCTGCAGTTCGGCACGGTCGGGCTCTCCGGCGGCGAGCTGTTTCTTGATCGACAGGCTTTCCTGGTAGACCTCTGCGGCGCCGGCCAGATCGCCTTGCGTCGCCAGTACGTTGCCGATCTTGTCGTCGGCCATAGCGAGGTCGCCGAACCACTCCAGATTGTCCGGTTCTGCCTCGGTCAGGCCCTGCAGAATGGTCTTGGCGGTCTCATAATTCTGCAGCGCTGTCGGCAGATTGCCTTGCGCCATCCGCACATTGCCGAGCTTGACGTGGCTGACGGCGAAGTCGCGCTTCACGTTGGGATCGGTTTCATGGTGCAACCGCCGTTCGAGATCGGCTTGCAGTGCTTCGAAGGCGCGGCCGGCCGCATCGATATTGCCGACCGTGGTATAGAGTTTGCCCAGCTCGTCAAGCGTGCGGATCAAGCGGTCGGCATCGTCGAGCGACAGCACCACCCGTCCAGCTTCGCCATAAAGCGCGAGCACGGATTCATAGTCCTTGATGGCTGTGGCGTAGTCGAGGTCGGCCCGCGCCGCCCCGCCGGACAGATAGCGCGTTGCGGCCTCGGAGAGCGTGCGGCTGACGAAATTGGCCTTCAGAGCGTTGCGCGAGACATTATCGATCTCGGCTGCCTCGGCGAGCTTTTTGCGCGCCGCATCGAACGCTCCCAGCGAAAGCTGCTCTTCGGCCTGCCGGCGCAACGCTGCCACCCGCAGATCGTCTGATCCAAGCGTCTGCATTTCGCTCCGCACCTTGACGAAGGCGTCGGCTGCCTCACGCAGCCTGGCGTTCAGACTGTCAGCGGAGAGGTGGCCGGTATCGGAACTGATCAACGCGCCATAGAGCGGTGCCAGCGGCATGTCGGCGTCGCTGGCGATCTTCTCCACCTCGCCGCGCATCTGAGGCGTCACCTCGGCCATGGCGAGCAACAAGCGTTCGCGCTCGGGCAGTTTCTCCTTGGCTGTCGTGGCAAAGAACAGCTGCGGCAGGCCGCTCTCGACATAGGGCAATTGCTTGCCGCGCGAGAGGTCGTAGACCTCCTGCTGCACAAGCGTCAGCACGGAGCGGATCTCGAGTCCATCGGTGCCGAGATATTTCGTCAACGCCGCAGTGAACGGCGAATTCTGGCCGGTCCCATCCGCGGCCGTCTCGCCGGGCGCCGCCGAGAAGGCAAACAGAATGTTTTCAGCCCGCCCGACGCGGCCAAGACCCGGCCGGACCTTGACGCCGACCTCTTTTGCCAGCGCCGTTGCGCCGCGGCCTTCGCCGCCCGCAGCCGCAAACGGATCGCTGCGGCAGGCATCGAGCACGATCAGCCCGACCTTGCTGGTGGCGGCGACGGTCGTGCGGATCTCCTCCAGCGGCAGGCTGGTCCTTTCCAGCGCATCGAGCGACGACGCGTCTGCATCGACCGGCAGGAGCCGATTCTCGCCGGCGATCTCGACGCCATGGCCGGAAAAGAACACCAGTACCACGTCGGCGCCTTTGGCATCCTGGCGGAAATCGTCGAGCGCCCGGCGCATGCGCCGCAGGTCGCGGTTGGTTTCGAGGAAGACCTCGAAGCCGAGCTTGTTCAGCACCGTTTCGATCACCTCGCCGTCGTTGACGGGATTGGCGAGCGGCCGGATCAGCCGGTAGTCGTTCTCGGCGATGACCAGCGCAACGCGCCGCTCCGCCATGGCAGCGGAGGCCGTCGAGAGGATCAGCAGCAAGGCAAACAGAAGACGCAAATCGAACCGCCCCGGCCCGGTCGTTTGCCGGAGCATTCCATCTCTTTATGGCATGAGCAAGTTATGGCATCGGCAAGCTCGGCCGTTCGCGTTGTCAGCCGACCCGCATCGGCTTCAGCGCTTCGCTCCAGCGGAACAACTCGTCCAGCATGGTCCTGGCCCCGCCGAGCACCTGCTCGCTGGGCAGGAAGGCGCCGGTCTCGTCGAGCAGCTTCTGGTACATTGGCAGCGCCACGCCTTCCGGGATCGGCATGACGCCGACGGAGGTCAGCAACGGTTTGACCGCCTGCGCCGCTCGTAAGCCGCCGGAGACACCGCCGTAGCTGAGGATGGCGGCCGGCTTGTATCGCCATTCCCTGAGCAGGTAGTCGACCGCGTTGACGATCGCGGGAGCGGTGAAATAATTGTACTCCGGCGCCACGAAGACGAATGCGTCGGCGGCGTCGATTGCTTTCGACCAGGCTTTCGTGTGGCTGTTTTCGTATTTGCCGAGTCTCGGATGATGCGGGTCGTCCAACACCGGCAGGTTGAAGGCGGCGATATCGGTGAGCACCGGCTCGAATTTCCCGTGTTCGCGCGCAAAGCTCTCCAGCCACTTTGCGAAAACCGGTCCGGCGCGGCCCGGCCGCGTGCTGCCGATGATGACGTTCAACTGGTGCTTCAAGGCAGGCTCCCGCCGGTTTCTGACATCTGTGGTGCTGCCACCTAAGACACGCAGCCGGACACAGCAAGCAGGCACTTTCCGGTGCCCTGGTCACATTCCAGAGAGCGGATGCTTCGCCTTGTCGTCCGCTCACATGGACGCCTGCCTTGCCCGCCACTACATTGAGGTGTCAGCGGAGCAAGCCATGGACAGTCAGCCCGTCCCCTTCGTCCCGCCGGCGCCGAAGCCGCGCACCGCGCCGCCCTCGACGCTGGAGATGATCCGCATCGTCTACCGCAATCCGCTCGAGCTGTGGGGCGAGCCGACCTATAACGAGCCCTGGATTTCGGTGACCGGTATCGGTGGGCCGCTGGTCATCGCCAACGATCCCGGCCTCATCCGCCATGTGCTCGTCGATAACGCCAAGAACTACAAGATGGCGACGGTTCGCCAGCTGATCCTGCGGCCGATCCTGCGCGACGGCTTGCTGACCGCCGAGGGCGAGGTGTGGAGGCGTTCACGCAAGGCGATGGCGCCAGTGTTCACGCCGCGCCATATCTTCGGTTTTGCCGAGCCGATGCTGAGGCGCACGCGGGAGTTCGTCATGCGCTACGAGGGCGGCGGTACGTTCGACATCGCTCACGACATGACGCTGCTTACCTTTGACATCCTGGCCGAGACGCTGTTTTCCGGTGAGATTTCAGGCGAGCCGGGCAGCTTTGCCAAGGAGATCGACCGCCTGTTCGAGACCATGGGTCGGGTCGATCCACTCGACCTTTTGCGGGCACCCGATTGGCTGCCGCGTCTGACCCGCATCCGCGGCCGCAAGACCATGGCCTACTTCCGCAAGATCGTCACCGACACGGTGCAAATGCGCGAGGCGCGGTTGAAGCGTGCTCCGGACACGGTGCCGCAGGATTTTCTCACGCTGCTGTTGAGGGCGGAGGGACCGGGCGGGCTGACCCGGGCCGAGGTCGAGGACAACATCATCACCTTCATCGGCGCCGGCCATGAGACTACGGCCAGGGCGCTCGGCTGGACGCTCTACTGCCTTGCCGAAGCGCCGTGGGAGCGCGAAAAGATCGAGCACGAGATCGATGCCGTGCTGGCGCGTGAGCCCGACCCGACGAAATGGCTCGACGCCATGCCGCTCACCCGTGCCGCCTTCGAAGAGGCGCTCAGGCTCTATCCGCCGGCGCCATCGATCAACCGCGAACCGATCGAGCCCGAAACCTGGAACGGCCTCTACATACCGCGACGTGCCGCGGTGCTGGTGATGCCGTGGGTCGTCCACCGCCATCGCAAGCTGTGGGACAGGCCCGACGCCTTCATGCCGGAACGCTTCCATCCGGGAAACCGCGAGAAGATCGACCGTTTCCAGTATTTGCCGTTCGGCGCCGGGCCTCGCGTCTGCATCGGGGCCAGCTTTGCCATGCAGGAGGCAATCATCGCGTTGGCGATCATGCTTTCGCGCTATCGTTTCGATACCACCGCGCAAACCCGACCCTGGCCGGTGCAGAAGCTAACGACGCAGCCGCAAGGCGGGCTGCCGATGCAGGTCACTAGGCGCGCGGCGTAGGCAGCGGGACGTCCGTTCGTGTTATGCGGCGGACTTGCGCTGGAACTGGCCGGCGGCGCGGTAGCGCCAGAGATAGCTTGGCAGGATGGTTCCGATCGACCGCGGCTGGATACCGAGGCCGGCGAGCGTCCTGTTGTCCTTGACGGCGGCATCCGACACGACATTGTGCTGGCGCAACAGCAGGACCTGGTCCTTGGTCAACAATGGATTGGGCAGCAGCCCGAGAATTGATGCCTGGAGGTTCGCCAGCCACCATGGCACGGGCAGCAAAAACCGCTTGCGTTCGATGATGACGAGCAGCTCTTGCATGCATTCCTTAAAGGTAAGCACCTGCGGCCCGCCGAGTTCATAGATCCGGCCGCCCTGGACCTTGCCGTCGACCGAGTGCGCCACCGCCTCGGCGACGTCGCCGACATAGACCGGCTGGAATTTCGTCTGCCCGCCGCCGATCAGCGGCAGCACTGGGGAAAAGCGGGCCATGTTGGCAAAGCGGTTGAAGAAACCGTCCTCCGGCCCGAAATTGATCGATGGCCGCAAGATCACGGCGTCTTGGACCGTCTCAAGAACGGCCTTTTCGCCGAGCGCCTTGGTACGCGCGTGGTCCGATTGCGCGTGGAGGTCCGCTCCCAGAGCCGAGATGTGGGTGAGGCCGGCGCCGACGGCGCGCGCCGCTTCGGCAATAGCGCGCGCGCCGAACTCGTGGACGGCAGTAAATTTCTGCCGGCCGGCCTCATGCGCGATCGCCACCAGATTGACGACATGGTCGGCGCCTTGCACGGCGCGGTCGACCGACCAGCGCACCCGGACATTGGCCTGCACCGGCTGGATCTGCCCGACATTGCCAAGCGGTTGCAAATGACCGGCGAGATCGGGCCGGCGGCAGGCGACCCGGATGCGGTAGCCGCGCTTGGCCAGCGCCCGCACGACATGACGACCGACAAAGCCGGAGCCGCCGAAAACGACGACGAGCTTTGGGGTCTGAAGGATTTCGGTCATGGCTGGCTCCGGCGGGCTATCCAGATGGCTTGATTGAAGCCGTTTCATAGTCGGTTTCGCGCCAAAGGCAAAGGGCGACCATAGGTCGCCCGGCACTGTTGAAGCATGATTTTCCGGATCCGTTCGAAATGGCAGAAACGCCGTCGAGGCCCCGGCTTTACGGCAACTCCATTAGGAACAGGAACCTTTGTTCGGTAGGCGATTTTAGATGTATGATTTGATTCCGAATGGAGGATATTGCCGATGACGACAAAACGCGTTGCGATCTTCGCTCTGGCTTTCGCAACAGGCTGCAGCATTGGTGCCTCGGCGTTCGCGGCAAACCGGCATCACCACCAAGCGCAACCCGATCGCTACGTTCCCGCCAACGGCGACATCATCGACATTCTGTTCGGTGGCCCGCGCTACTATGACAACCACCTGTTCACGACGGCCGCCGAACCCTGCTCCTACAACAGGGTAGGACCGGACGCGAATGCGGTGAACGTCATCAACGATCATCATTGCGGGAAGTAGGCTCGCGCTCCCGGATCGGCCGGCCTCCTCAGCCGCTCATCCGACAAATGAATTCCTTCAGGACGAATAGCGCGCGGCGAATTCGGAAATGCGTTGCACCACGGCTTTCGGCGCGCTTATGCCGCGCGCCGCCGCCTTCTCTGCCGCTTCTGCCCGGGCACGCCCCGGCACATGCACGCCATAGCGCCGCCGCAACCTGTCGAGCTGGTCCTTCATCCGTTTCTCGAAGTCCGGATCGAGCAGCTTGGGCTCGACGGCGAGCACGAACAGGCCGGTCCCCGGACTGTCCGGCCCGCCGCTGAACCATGGCGCATCGAGCGACCAGTTGGCGCCCGACAGGCCCGCAGCCAGCACCTCGACCATCAGCGCGATGTTGGCGCCGCGCTGGCCGCCGAAGGCAAGCATGGCGCCTTTCATGGCGGCTGCCGGGTCCGTGGTTGGATTGCCGCTGGCGTCCAGCGCCCAGCCTTCGGGGATCTTCTTGCCGTCCTCGGCTGCCTTGCGGATGTTGACGAAGGCGGTGGCGCTCGACGACTGGTCGATGACCAGCGGCGCCCCGTCCGTGGTGGGTGCGGCAAAGGACATCGGGTTGGTGCAGTAGACCGGCTTGATCGAGCCTGAGCCGGCAAGCACGGCCGGGCCGTTGGTGGCGGCGAACGATACCAATCCCTGCGCGGCCAGCCGTCCGGTGAAATAGCCGAGCGCGCCGCAGGTATAAGCATTCTTCTGCGAAAAGATGGCGACGCCGAACAGCCGCGCCGCCTTGGCGAGGTCATCGATCGTGCGGTCGAAACCGGTATGCGCTAAGCCGCCGCGCGCATCGGAAAGATAGACCGCGAGTGCCGGCCTGGTGATCACCGGATCGGCGTTGCCGTCGATACGGCCAGCTTCCAGTGCTTCGAGATAATCGATGAAGTGCGACAGTCCGACGGTCGACAGTCCTTCAGCCTCGGCCGCGACGATCGAGGCAGCCAGCGACTGCGCCGCCTCTTCGTTGGCGCCGGCGCCAAGTGCGGCCATCCGGCACAGCCCTGTCGCCTGGTCGAGACTGAGTTGCATGGCAGCTGCCCTGAATTCGCGACTTTAACAGCCTTAGCCTAGCTTGCTCGGGATCCGCGCCTCGAGCCGGCGGAAACCGAACACCAGGATACCGGTGATGGACATATAGACCAACGCCAGAAGCAGCAAGGGTTCGTAGGTGACGAATAGATCCTGGCGCACCCGCGAGGCTACGGCATAGATGTCTACCATGGTTATCGTTGCCACCAGCGGTGTCGCTTTCAGTTGGAGAACGGTTTCACCCGCCAGCGTCGGCAGTGCCCGGCTGATCGCCTGCGGGAGCCATATGCGCCTGAAGATTTTCCAACGGCTCATGCCGAAAGCGCGGGCCGCTTCGAGTTGGCCATGCGGTACCCCGGCGAAGGCGCCACGCATCACTTCGCCTTCATAGCCGGCATACG